>NZ_BAAGQZ010000044.1:0-263960 GCF_054783215.1 Rhodococcus aerolatus
CGCCGCGAGCAGCAGCGCCACGCAGGCCTGCACCACCGGCACGTCCTGGCTGCGGGCCGCCGCGGACGCCAGCCGGCCCAGGCCCGGGACCGCGAACACCGACTCGACCGCGACGGCACCGCCGAGCAGCCCCGCGACCAGCAGGGACAGCTGCGGGGCGAGGTCGGCGACGGCCCGACGTGCGGCCCCGACCAGCAGCCGCCGCGCGGGCAGCCCCGCCGCGCGCCGGGCCCGCACCCACGGCTCGCGCAGCGCGGCCCCGGCGGAGCCGCCCAGCAGCACGGCCAGCACCGCCCCGGTGGGCAGGCCGAGGGCCAGGGCGGGCAGCACGGCCGCGCGCGGCCCCGTCCACCCCGACGTCGGCAGCACCCCCCACCGGGTGGCCACCAGGGCGACGCCCACGGCGGCGAGCAGGAACTCCGGCAGCGCGGCGAGCACCCCCGCCCCCAGCGACACCGCGGGGGGACGGCCGCGCAGCACCCGGAGCACGGCCGGCGCCGCCAGCCCCACGCCGACCACGACGGCGACCAGGGCTGCCAGCAGGGCCAGGGTCAGCGACACCCCGACCGCGGCGGGGAGCGCACCGGCCACGGGTCGCCCGGACACCCAGGACGTGCCGAGGTCACCCCGCGCGGCGTCCAGCGGCCACCGCAGCGCGCGCCACCACCCGGGCTCGTCGAGCCCCAGCTCCGCGCGCACGGCCGCGAGCGCGGCCGGGTCGGCCTCCCGCTCGGCGGCGCGGGCCCGCAGCACGGCCAGCGCGGGGTCGCGGCCGCTGAGCACCGGCAGCAGCCCGGTCAGCACCACGGCGCCGAGGACGGTGCCCGCCACCGGCAGTGCGCGTCTCACCGCCGGCGGGTCGCGGCGGTGACGAGGCTGCGCTCGAACGGGTCGGCCGCCACGCCGGTGACGTCGGTGCCCACGCCGATCCGGGCGCGCTCGTGCACCAGCGGCACCACCGCCCGGGTGGCCAGCACCTGCGCCTCCACCGCGAGGGCGTCGACCCGCCGCTCGGCGACGTCGTCGACCCCGGCCAGCGCCGCCACGGCCGCGTCGATCCCCGGGTCGCAGAGCCGGGCGAGGTTGTTGCCGCCGCCGCAGGTGACGTCGGCGGCGAGGAACGCGGCCGGGTCCCCGGTGTCGAGCAGGGAGGACCGGGAGGCGACGGCCGCGTCGAACCGGCCGGCGAGCAGGTCCGCCTCGAGGTCGGCGTAGCTGCGGACCACCTGGGTGACGGTGAAGCCCGCGTCGGTCAGCGACTGCGCGACGACGGTGAGGGTCTCGGGCAGCTCGGCGCGGTCGGAGTAGGTGGCGACGGTGACGGCCCGCCCGCCCGGGTCGACCGCCGGCGCCGCGGGGAGCGGGGCCGCCCGGCCCGCGGCCCAGGGGACGGCCGGGCCGAACAGGCCGGTCGCCGCGTCCGCCTGACCCTCGAACACCCCGGCGGCCAGGGCGGCGGGGTCGACGGCGGCGGCCGCGGCCGAGCGCAGCCCGGCGTCGGAGAACACCGGGGAGGTGGTGGTGAGCAGCAGGCTGTCGGTGCGCGGCAGGGCGACCTGCTGCACCTGCCCGGCCTCGAGCAGCGGCAGCTGGGCGATCGGCAGGGCGTCGGCGACGTCGACCTCCCCGGCCCGCAGCGCGGAGGCGCGGGTGGCGGCGTCGGTGACGAAGCGCGCCTCGACGCCGGGCGCCTCCGGCGGTCCGTCGCGGTACCCGGCGAAGGCGGTGAGCGTCGCCCCCTCGGTGCCGCGGACGGACTCGAGCACGTACGGCCCGGTCCCGTGGCGGACGGGGTCGACCCCCGCCGCGGTGTACGCCGCGGGGGCGAGCACGGCCAGGGTGGGGCTGGAGAGGCGCTGCGGCAGCACGGGGTCGGGCGAGCTGGTGCGGACGACGACGTCACCGGCCTCGGCGGTGGCGCTCAGGCCCGTCCCGCGCACCGCCCGCGGCACCGGGCTCGCCGCGGTGGCCGCGGTGAGCGCCCCGACGACGGCGTCCGCGGTGACCGGGGTGCCGTCGTGGAACACCAGGTCCGGTGCGAGGGTGAACCGCCAGCTCGTCGGGTCCTGCCGCACCCACCGCGCGGCGAGCGCGGGCACCGGGGAGCCGGCCGGGTCCAGCGCGGTGAGGCCGTCGGTCACGCCGAGCCGGCTGAGCACCAGGGCGTCGTCGCCGAACGGGGAGAGCCCGGCGACCGGCGGGAAGGCCAGCGCCACCCTCAGCGGCCGGTCGGCCCCGGCCGCGGGGTCGGCCGGGGCGCTGAAGCAGCCGGCGAGCAGGACGGCGAGGCCGGCCAGGACGAGCCGGACGGGCAGGGGCAGGCGGGGGCGGGTCACGCGGGGACCTCCCGGTCGGGGGTGGGCGGGGCGACGGGGTCGAGCGCGCCGCGCCGGGCCAGGGCGGCCAGCAGCAGGGCGCCGGCGGCCGGGACCAGGGCGACGGCGAGGAACGGCAGGGCGCCGGGCACGCCCGGGCGGCCGAGCAGCGGCACGAGCAGGCCGGTCGCCGTGGACCCGACGAGCACGGCCACCCCGCCGGCGCTGGCCAGCGCGCCGTAGTAGGTGCCCAGCCGCCGCTCCCCCGCCAGCCGGGCCACGAGCTCCTGGCCGAACGGGACGGCGAGCACCTGGCCCGCGGTGAGCAGCACCACCAGCGCGACGGCCGGGCCCAGCGCCGGCCCCGGCAGCAGGGTGAGCGCCCCGGGGACGGCGAACGCCGCGGCCAGCACGGCCATCCCGAGGACCACCGCCCGCGCCGGGGACAGCCGGCGCCGCGCCCACGCGGTGGTGGGCACCTGGCCCGCCACGACCAGCAGCGAGGCGAGGGCGAACAGCCAGCCCAGCGCGGCGGCGGAGCCGGTGGCCGCGGTGAGGGCGGCGGGCAGCAGCAGGTAGAGCTGGTTGTAGCAGAGCAGGTAGGCGCTCCAGCCGAGGGCGAAGAGCACGAAGCGGCGGTTGCGGGCGACCTCGGCCCAGCCCGCCACCACCCCGTCGGCCGCGTGCGGGGCCGGACGGCGCGGCAGCAGCCGGGCGTGCGCGGCCAGCACGAGGACGAAGACCCCCGCGGCGACGAGGCACACCGTCGGGAAGCCGGCGCTGCCGCCCACCCCCAGCAGGACCGCACCGAGCAGCGGCCCGGTCACCGCGCCCACCTCGCCGGCCACCGCGAACAGGGCGAAGACGTCGCTGCGGGTGGTGCTGCCCGACCGCTGCAGCGCGGCGGCCTCGACGGCGAGCGCGGACTCCACCGCGGGGGAGAACAGCGCGGCCGCCAGGCCGGTGAGCACGGCGCCGACGAGCACCCCGGGCAGGGACGGGGCCAGGCCGAGGACGACGAAGCCGACCACGCGCACCGCGCAGCCGAGCAGCACCACCGGCCGGGTGCCCCAGCGGTCGGCCAGGGCCCCGCCGACGACGAACAGCCCCTGCTGGCTGGCGGTGCGCAGCCCCAGCACGAGCCCCACCACCCACCCGGCGAGGGCGAGGTCGGTGAGCAGGTGCACGGCCAGGAAGGGCAGCACCAGGTAGAAGCCGACGTTGAACGCCAGCTGGGTGAGCACCAGGAGGCGGACCACCGGTGGGGCCTGGGCGAGCCCGCCCAGCACCGACCACCGCGCGAGCGCAGCGCGCACGATCACCTCCTTGATGACAACGGTTGTCATTTCTATCAGACCCGTCCCGGCCTTGTTGCAAGACAGTCGCACTTGCGTGTCATCGCTGACAAGTGCCCCGTGGCTGCCGGTCGCCCCGGTCGCGGCAGGATGGTGGGCATGACCACAGCTGCGAGCGCCGTGACCATCCCCGCCGACCTGCTGCCGTCCGACGGCCGCTTCGGGTGCGGGCCGTCGAAGGTCCGCCCCGAGCAGCTCGCGTCCCTGGTCGGGCCCGGCCACGCGGTCATGGGCACCAGCCACCGGCAGAAGCCGGTCAAGGCCACCGTGGGCCGGGTGCGCGAGGGCCTGCGCCAGCTGTTCTCGCTGCCCGAGGGCCATGAGGTCGTCCTCGGCAACGGCGGCACCACCGCGTTCTGGGACGCGGCCGCGGCCGGGCTGGTCCGCGAGCGCGCGATGCTCGGCACCAACGGCGAGTTCAGCTCGAAGTTCGCCGCCGTCAACGCCGGCGCCCCGTTCCTGCGCGACCCGCTGGTCGTCAAGGCCGAGCCCGGCACGGCCACCCCCATCACCGAGGTCCCCGCGGACGAGGGCGTCGACCTCGTCGGCTGGGCCCACAACGAGACCTCGACCGGCGTGATGACCCCGGTGCGACGCCCGTCGGGGGACGCGCTGGTCGCGATCGACGCCACCTCCGGCTCCGGCGGGCTGCCGCTGGACCCGACCGAGGCCGACGTCTACTACTTCGCGCCGCAGAAGTGCTTCGCCTCCGACGGCGGGCTGTGGCTGGCCCTGATGAGCCCGGCCGCGCTGGAGCGGGTCGCCGAGGTCGGCGCCCGCACCGACCGGTGGATCCCGGAGTCGCTGTCGCTGACCACCGCGCTGGACAACTCGACCAAGGACCAGACCTACAACACCCCCGCCGTGGCCACGCTGCTGCTGCTGGCCGACCAGGTGGAGTGGATGCTCGCCCAGGGCGGGCTGGACTGGTGCGTCTCGCGCACCACGGACTCCTCGTCGCGGCTCTACGACTGGGCGCAGGCGTCGTCCTACGCCACCCCGTTCGTGGCCGAGCCCGCGCACCGCTCGCTCGTCGTCGGCACCGTCGACCTCGACGACTCGGTCGACGCCGCCGCGGTGGCCGCGACCCTGCGGGCCAACGGCGTCGTCGACACCGAGCCCTACCGCAAGCTCGGCCGCAACCAGCTGCGGATCGGCATGTTCCCCGCCGTCGAGCCCGACGACGTCACCGCCCTGACCGCGTGCATCGACCACGTGGTGTCCGCCCTGTCCTGACCCGCCCGGCCGCGCGCCGGCACCCGCTGCACCCGATCCCGGCCCGCGCGACTCCAGCTGCACCCGATCCCGGTCCCCGCGTGGGATCCCGCGGCCGGGCCGGGATCCGGTGCAGCCTGGTGCGGTCCAGCCGGGCGCGGCACCGGAAATGCGGTCGCCGCGGTCGGGGGTGCGCCGTATCGTTCGCGGCGCTCATGACACCTGCACCCGCACCCCCCGCCCCACCCACCGCGGCACCCCGCTCGACCACCCTGGCCTCGCTGCGGCGACTGGGCCCCTACGTCCGCCCGATCCGCACCCCGCTGCTCGTCTCCGGGGTGGCGGCGACGCTGGCCTCCGCGGCCGGCCTCGTCGTCCCGCTCATCACCGAGCGCGTCGTCGACGCGCTCGCCGACGGCCGCGGCCTAGGCGCCGTGACCGGGCTGCTCGTCCTCGCCCTCGCCGTCGGGCTCGCCGAGGCCGGGCTCATCGCGCTGCGCCGCTGGGTCATCGCCGGACCCACCGCGGGCGTGGAGCGGCGGATGCGGGAGGACCTTCACGCCCACCTGCTGCGGCTGCCGGTGGCGTTCCACGACCGCTGGCACGGCGGGCAGCTGCTCTCCCGCGCGGTCTCCGACCTGTCGACGGTGCGGCTGTTCCTCGCCTTCGGCCTCGTGTTCCTCGTCGTCAACTCCGTCACCACCGTGCTCGGGTGCGTCGTGCTGGTGGTGCTGTGGCCGCCGTTCGCGCTGGTCGCGCTGGGCCTGGTGGTGCCGATGGTCGTCATCTCCACCGTCTTCGAGGGCCGGTACAAGGCCGCGGCCCGGCTCTCCCAGGACCAGGTGGGCGACCTCGCCACCGAGGTCGAGGAGTCGGTGCTCGGGGTGCGGGTGCTCAAGGCCTTCGGCCGCGGGCCCCACGCCGCGCGACGCTTCGCCGTCGGCGCCCGGGCGCTGCGGGCCACCGAGCTGCGCAAGGTGCGCATCCTCGCCGTGCTGTGGGCCGCGATCATCGCGCTGCCCGAGCTGGCCGTCGGCGCGACGCTGGTGCTGGGAGGGTTCGGCCTCGCGCACGGCTCGGTCAGCCTCGGCGCGGTCGTCGCCGCCGTCACGGTCGTGGTCTACCTGCAGTGGCCGGTCGAGTCGCTGGGCTGGCTGCTGGCCGAGGCCAACAAGACCGCCTCGGCGTCCGACCGCTACTGGGAGGTCCGCGACACCGCCCCCGCCGTGACCGACCCGGCCCACCCGGTGCCCGCCGCCACCCCGGTCCGCGGCCGGCTGACGCTGCGCGACGTCGGGTTCCGGTTCCCCGACGCCGACGAGCCGGTGCTGCGCGGGGTGTCCCTCGAGCTGGCCCCCGGGGAGACGGTGGCGCTGGTCGGGCTGACCGGCAGCGGCAAGACGACCCTGACGTCGCTGGTCCCCCGGCTGCACGACGTCACCTCCGGTGCGGTGCTGCTCGACGGCGTCGACGTCCGCGACCTGGCCCTGGACACCCTGCGCACCCACGTGGCCACCGCCTTCGAGGACCCGGTGCTGTTCTCGGCCAGCGTGCGGGAGAACGTCGCGCTCGGCCCGCGGCCGGTCACCGACGCCGAGGTGCGCGAGGCGCTGGAGACGGCGCACTGCACCGAGTTCGTCGACCGGTTGCCCTGGGGCGTGGACACCCGCATCGGCGAGCAGGGGCTGAGCCTGTCCGGCGGCCAGCGCCAGCGCCTGGCCCTGGCCCGCGCCGTGCTGGGCCGGCCCGCCGTGCTGGTGCTCGACGACCCGCTCTCCGCGCTCGACGTGCACACCGAGGCCGAGGTGGAGCGCGCCCTGCGCCGTGTGCTGGTCGGGGTCACGGCGCTCGTCGTCGCCCACCGGCCCTCGACGGTGGCCCTGGCCGACCGGGTGGTGCTGCTGGCCGACGGCCGCGTCGCCGCCACCGGCACCCACACCGAGCTGCTGGCCACCTCGGCGGCGTACCGCCACGTCATCGCCGGCACCGACGCCCCGGTCGGGGTGACGGCGTGAGCACCGGGGTGGCGCAGGACCGCACCGCCGGGCCGGCGCAGGACGACACCGCCGGGCAGCAGTGGCGCGGGGTGGCGAGCGAGGACACCGCCGTCGCCGACCTCACCGCGGGCACGTCGCTCGCGCTGGCCGCCCGGTCCCGGGCGCTGCTGCGCTCGCTGCTGGCCCCCCACCGCCACCGGGCGTGGCTCGCCCTGCTGCTCGCGGTGGGCCAGACGGCCGCGGCGCTGGCCGGGCCGCTGCTCGTCGCGGCGTTCGTCGACACCGCCGTGCCCGCCGCCCTGGCCGGGGACACGGGCCGTGCCGTGGTGCTGGCCGTGGCCTACGCCGCCGTCGGGCTGGCCTCGGCGGGCCTGCGCTCGGCGTTCGTCCTCGTCTCCGGCCGCGTGGGGCAGGACGTGCTGCTCGACCTGCGGGACCGGGTGTTCCGCCACGTGCAGCGGCTCTCGGTCAGCTTCCACGAGCGCTACACCTCCGGGCGGGTCATCTCCCGGCTCACCAGCGACCTCGACAGCCTCGGCCAGCTCTTCGAGGACGACCTGGGTGAGCTGGTGAGCTCGCTGCTCTCGCTGGTGGCCGTGACGGCCGTGCTGCTGTGGCTGGACCTGCCGCTGGCCGTGGTGGTGCTGGCCGGGTTCCTGCCCGTCGCTGCGGCCACCCGCTGGTACCGGCGCCGCTCGACTGGGGTGTACCGCACCCAGCGCACCGCGATCGCCGAGGTCGTGGTGGCCTACGTGGAGGGGATGAACGGCATCCGCGCGGTGCAGTCCTACCGCCGCGAGCCCCGCAACGTCGCGATCATGGCCGAGGTGGGGGCGCCGCACCGCGAGTCCACCGCGGCCTCGGGTCGGCTGCTGTCCGTCTACACCGCCGCGCTGCGCACCGCGGGCAACGTCACCCTCGTCGTCGTCCTGGCCTGGGGCGCGCTGCGGGTGTCCGACGGGGACCTGCAGCTCGGCGTCCTCACCGCCTTCGTGCTCTACCTGCGCCGCGTCTACGGCCCGCTCGACCACCTGGCCATGTTCCTCACCTCGTTCCAGTCCGCGGCCGCGGCGCTGGAGAAGATCTCCGGGGTGCTGCAGGAGCGCCCCGGCGTCGTCGAGCCGGAGCACCCCGCGGCGCTGCCCCGCCCCACCCCGGGCGCGCTGGCCTTCCGCGACGTCGCCTTCGCCTACCCCTCGGCGCCCGGGCGCACCGTGCTGGGCCTGGACCTCGCCGTGCCCGCGGGGCAGACCGTGGCCGTCGTCGGCCCGACCGGGGCGGGCAAGTCGACCCTGGCGCGGCTGGTCGCCCGGTTCCACGACCCCACGACGGGGGCGGTCACCCTCGACGGGGTCGACCTGCGGGACCTGGCCGACGCGGACCTGCGCCGGGCGGTCGTGCTCGTCACCCAGGAGTCGTTCCTGTTCGGCGGCAGCGTCGCGGACAACATCGCGCTGGGCCGGCCCGGCGCCACCCGGGCGGAGGTCGAGGCGGCGGCCGCCGCGGTGGGCGCGGACGCGATGCTGGCCTCGCTGCCCGACGGCATCGACACCGACGTGCGCAAGCGCGGCGGGCGGCTCTCGGCCGGGCAGCGCCAGCTGGTCGCGTTCGCCCGGGCGTTCCTGGCCGACCCCGCGGTGCTGCTGCTCGACGAGGCCACCTCGAGCCTCGACCTGCCCAGCGAGGCGGCGGTGCAGGCTGCCCTGGAGCGGGTGCTGCACGGCCGCACCGCGGTCGTCATCGCCCACCGGCTCTCGACCGTGCTGGGCGCGGACCGGGTGCTCGTCGTCGACGACGGCCGGGTGGTGGAGGACGGCAGCCCCGGGGAGCTCGTGGCCGCCGGCGGCGCGTTCGCCGAGCTGCACGCGCAGTGGGAGCGCTCCCTGGCGTGATCACCCGTGTGGGTGGCGGTGCGGTGTGCCCCGATCCGGTCACGGGTGAATTACACTCGTGTCGTTCGTCTCGTCCCCGGGGCGGCGGAGGACACCGGGAGGCCACGTGCGTGCGCTGCGAGTCATCGGCCTGGACGCCGACGGGACGTCGGTGGTCTGCGAGGGCATCGGCGAGACCGGCAAGGTCCAGCAGTACTGCCTGCCGGCGGACGACAAGCTGCGCGCCGCCGCGCGGGGCGACCTGAGCCGCCTCGGCCAGATCGAGATCGAGCTGGACAGCCAGCTGCGCCCCCGCGACATCCAGGCCCGCATCCGGGGCGGGGCCAGCGTGGAGCAGGTGGCTGCCGTCGCCGGGATGCCCGTGCAGCGCGTCGAGCGCTTCGCCCACCCCGTGCTGCTGGAGCGCTCCCGCGCCGCCGACCTGGCCCGCGAGGCCCACCCCGTGCTGCCCGACGGCCCCGCCGTGGCCACCCTGGACCGCGTGGTCACCGACGCGTTCCGCGCCCGCGGCCAGGACCTCGACACCGCCGCCTGGGACGCCTGGCGCGGGGAGGACGGGCGCTGGCTGGTGCAGCTGGAGTGGCGTGCGGGCCGCTCCACCAACACCGCGCACTGGCGCTTCCAGCCCGGGGCGCACGGCGGCACCGTGACCGCCCTGGACGACGTGGCCGCCGAGCTCGTCCACCCCGACCCCACCCGCCCGCTGCGCACCGTCGCCCCGGTCGCGGCGCTGACCCGCCCCGCGGTCGAGGTCGTCGAGCCCGACGAGGTGCTCGACGCCGCCGGGCCCACCACCGGGGCCGGGTCCGACCCCGAGGCCCGGGACGAGCAGGCCCCCGAGGCCGCCGCCCCGGCCGACCCGCCGCCCGCGCCGCGCGCCCCGGCGAGCCACAAGGCCCGCAAGAACGCCAAGGGCCACGCCAGCCTCCCCTCCTGGGAGGACGTGCTGCTCGGGGTCCGCAGCCGCTAGTCCTGCCGGACCCCGCCGCGGCGGGCACGCTGGGCCGCGTGCCCACCACCGAGCTCGCCTTCCGCTTCACCACCGCCTACCGCGTGGCCGCCCTGCCCTTCACCGTCACCCCGGCCCGCAGCGGGGTCCGGGTGACCGACGACGAGCTGGTCGTCCGCTTCGGCCCCTGGACGGTGCGCACCCCGCGCAGCAACGTCGCCGGCACCGACGTCACCGGCCCCTACTCGTTCCCGCTCACCGCGGGCCCGCCGCACCTCTCGGTGACCGACCGCGGTCTCACCTTCGCCACCAACGGCGACCGCGGCGTCTGCATCACGTTCCGCGAGCCGGTGCGGGGGATCGAGCCGACGGGGCGGCTGCGCCACCCGGGGCTCACCGTGACGGTGGCCGACGTCGACGGGCTCCGGGCGGCGCTGGCAGGCTGAGCGCCGTGGACCCCGTCGCCGCGCTGCGCCGCACCGCCTTCCTGCTCGAGCGGGAGCGGGCCACGTCCCACCGCGTCAAGGCCTTCCGCGGGGCCGCCCAGATCCTCGTCGAGCTGCCGCCCACCGAGCTCGACGCCCGGCTGGCCGCGCGCACCCTGACCGAGCTGCGCGGCATCGGCCCCAAGACCGCCGCCGTGGCGCAGCAGGCCCACGACGGCGCGGTGCCGGACTACCTCGCCGAGCTGGAGGGCCGGGTGGCCCCGCTGGCGCAGGGGGGCGAGGCGCTGCGCGCGGCCCTGCTCGGGGACCTGCACGCCCACAGCGACTGGTCCGACGGCGGCAGCCCCGTCGAGGAGATGGCGGTGACCGCGCTCGAGCTGGGCCACGAGTACCTGGCCATGACCGACCACTCCCCCCGCCTCACCGTCGCCCACGGCCTGAGCCCGGCCCGCCTGGAGGCCCAGCTCGACCTGGTGGCGCGGCTCAACGCCGAGCTGGCCCCGTTCCGGCTGCTCACCGGCATCGAGTGCGACATCAACGCCGACGGCACCCTCGACCAGACCGACGAGCTGCTGGGCCGGGTGGACGTCGTCGTGGCCTCGGTGCACTCCGACCTGCGCGCCGATGCCGACGCCATGACCCGCCGCATGCTGCGCGCGGTCGCGAACCCGCACACCGACGTGCTGGGGCACTGCACCGGCCGGCTCGTCGAGGGCGGCCGCGGCACCCGCCCGGAGAGCAGCTTCGACTCCGCCGCCGTGTTCGCCGCGTGCGCGGAGCACGACGTGGCGGTGGAGGTGAACAGCCGGCCCGAGCGGCTCGACCCGCCGCGGCGGCTGCTCCGCGAGGCCGTCGCCGCCGGCTGCCTGGTCAGCATCGACACCGACGCCCACGCCCCCGGCCAGCTCGACTGGCAGCTGCTGGGCTGCGCGCGGGCCGAGGAGTGCGGGGTGCCGGTGGAGACGGTGGTCAACACCTGGCCGGTGGACGACCTGCTGGCCTGGACCGGCCGGGGCTGAGCGTCCCGCAGGGCGGCCCGGGCGTGAGAACCCTCTCGCCGCACCGGGTCCAGCGCGCACGACGCCGGTCCCCGGCGCACCCTGGGGCCATGACCAACCCCGAACCGTCCAAGACCGTCGGTCTCGAGGCCGGCGGCAGCGTGACCCCCGGCGACACCCCGCCCATCGAGTCCAGCACCTCGGCGCTGACCGGGGACTCCCAGCACACCCCGGAGCAGCGGGGCCTGGCGCTGCCGTTCGGCGCGATCGTCATCATCCTCGTCGTCGTCGCCCTCATCGTCATCGGCATCTTCGGCAAGATGGGCGGGTTCTTCTGACCCGATAGCCTCGGCGCCCGTGGACGCGACACGGGTGCCGGTGGTCGTCGGGGTCGGGCAGGTGGTCGCCAACCGCGGCCGCACCGTGGCCGGGGCCCGGGAGCCCCTCGAGCTGGTGGTGGACGCTGCCCGCGCGGCGGCGGCCGACGCCGGCGCGGACGTGCTCGCCGAGGTCGACACCGTCCTCACCGTCGACGTCGCCAGCTGGCGCTACGACGACCTGCCGGGCCTGCTCGCCGCCCGGCTGGGCACCCGGCCGGGGCACCGCTTCGCCAGCGGGGTCGGCGGCCAGTGGCCGGCCCGGCTGCTCGACGAGGCCGGGGCCCGGGTCGCCGCCGGGCAGACCCGGGCCGCCTTGGTGGCCGGGGGTGAGGCGCAGGCCTCGGTGATGGCCCACGACCGGGCCGGGGTGGAGCCGGCGTGGTCCCGGGAGCCCGGCGGGCGGGCCGTGTTCGACCTCGCCGACGTCGGCAGCCGAGCGATGGTCGACACCGGCCTGCTGCTGCCCGTGCGGGTGTACCCGCTGCTGGAGAGCGCGCTGAGCCACGCCCTGGGCCAGTCCCCCGCCGAGGCGGCCGCGTGGTCGGCGCAGCTCTACGCCGACTTCTCCGTCGTCGCGGCCGACAACCCCGCCGCGTGGGTGCCGGAGGTGCGCACCCCGGCCGAGGTCGGCACCGTCGGGCCGGCCAACCGCGTGGTGTGCGAGCCGTACCCGCTACGGGTCAACGCGCTGCCCCACGTCGACCAGGCCGCCGCCGTGCTCGTCACGTCCCTCGCCGTGGCCCGCGAGCTGGGCGTCGCCGACCGGTGCGCCCACCTCTGGGGCGGTGCGGGCGCGGCGGACGAGGCGGACCTGCTGCGCCGGGCCGACCTGTCCCGCTCGGCCGCGCTGGCCTCGGCGCTGACCCGCACCCTCGACGCGGGCGGGGTCGGTGCGGCCGAGCTCGACGTGCTCGACGTGTACAGCCCGTTCCCCGTCGTGCCCAAGCTCGCGGTGTCCGCGCTGGGCCTGCCGCGGGACACGGTGCCGACGGTGACGGGCGGGCACTCCAGCTTCGGCGGGCCGCTGAACAGCTACAGCCTGCACGCCGTCGTCGCGGCGGTGGCCCGGCTGCGCGACGGCGCGCACCTGGCCCTGGTCCACGCCAACGGCGGCTTCCTCACCTCCCAGCACGCGGTGCTGCTGGCCGACCGCGCCCACCCGGACGGCTTCGTCGGGGACCCGGAGCCCGTGGCCACGTCCACCGGGCCGGCCCCCCGGCTGGTGGCGCCGGCCGACGGCCCCGTCGTCGTGGCGGCGGCGACGGTGAGCCACGCCAAGGCCGGGGGCCCCGAGCAGGCGTTCCTCGTCGCCCGCACCGCGGCCGGCGACCGGGTGGCGCTGCAGACCACCCCCGGCGACGTCGACAGCGCCCGGGCGCTGTCGCAGGGCTGGCCGGACGGCCCGCTGCGCGACGTCGTCGGCACCACCGTCGAGCTGGCGGTGACCGACGCGGGCACCCGGGTCAGGTCAGCGCGGTGAGCAGCAGCCACAGCCAGCCGAGGACGACCCCGGCGGCCGCACCGTGCACCACCCAGCGCCACACCGGCAGCCACCGGTAGCGCAGCCCCGTCGGCACCAGCAGGACCACGACCACGGCCAGCACCCCCGCGGCGAGCAGCGGGCTCAGCGCGGCCAGGCCGGAGTACAGGGCCAGGAAGGCGACCAGCACCACGGCCCCGGTGGCGCCGGCCAGCGTCAGCCCCGTCCCCCACGGCGTCGGCTCCGACTCGGGCGCCTCGGGTGCGCCGAAGGTGCGCACCTCGTCACCGGCCACCACCGCCACCACGGTCGAGGTCTCGGTGGCAATCCGCTCGGCCAGCTCCTCCGCCCGGGCCCGCAGCACGTCCTGGGCAGCGCCCGCCCCGGCCGGGGCCAGCGAGTGCCACTCGGCGAGCTCGCGGCGCGCCTCGTCGGTGAGCCCGGGGGGCAGCCAGCCGTCGGGCACGCCCCCGGCCAGCTCGACCCCGCGGCCCAGCCGCAGCACGAGGCTCACCGCACGCGCTCGTAGCAGGCCAGGGCGGCCGCGGTGGCGACGTTCAGGGAGTCGGTGCCGGGGGCCATGGGGATGCGGGCGCGGACGTCGGTGGCCGCCATGGCCTGCTCGGTCAGCCCGGGCCCCTCCGCCCCGACCAGCAGCGCCACCCGCTCCGCACCGAGGGCCTGGCTCAGCGGCACCGCGTCCGCCGCCGGGGTGAGCGAGACCAGCCGGAACCCCTGCGCCCGCAGCACGTCCAGCCCGCGGGGCCAGTCCGGGACCGTCGCCGTGGGCACCCGCAGCACGTGGCCCATGGAGACCCGCACGCTGCGGCGGTAGTACGGGTCGGCGCAGCGCGCCCCGAGCAGCACGGCGTCCACCCCCAGCCCGGCCGCGTTGCGGAACATCGAGCCCAGGTTCTCGTGGTCGTTGACGCCCTCGAGGACGACGACGGTCCGCGCGCCGGGCAGCACGTCGGCCAGGGCCAGCGGGGCGGCCCGGTCGGCGGCGGCCAGCACCCCGCGGTTGAGGTGGAAGCCCACGACCTCGGCCATGACCTCGGCGGTGACGAGGAAGAACGGCACGTCGGCGGTGGCGTCGTCGAACGTCGGGTCGGTGCGCAGCTCGTCGAGCCGGCGGGCGACGCCGAGCAGCGCGCGCAGCGGGAAGCGGGAGTCCAGGACGCGCTGGACGACGAGGACGCCCTCGGCGATGACGAGGCCCTTGCCGCTGGGCAGGTCGGGGCGGCGGTCCAGGGAGTTGAGGTGGCGGAAGTCGTCGAGCCGCGGGTCGGACGGGTCGGTCACCTCGAGCACAGCCACCACGTCGGCGAGTCTGCCAGGCCGCTCGTGGCGTCCCGGGGCCCGGCGTGCGACGGTGGGCGCATGGGTGATCACGCACGCGTCGTCCGGGGTGGCCGACGTGGGTGACGCCGTCGAGCGCACCGAGTTCACCCGGGAGGACCGGGCGCGCTTCCGGCAGAAGGTCCAGACCGACATGGACGCCCTGGGCCGCATGCTCGCCGACGAGGCGTTCGCCGCCGCGGAGCCGCAGCTGGGCATGGAGGTCGAGCTCAACCTGGTCGACGCCGAGATGAACCCGGCCATGGCCAACGCCGAGGTGCTCGACGCCATCGCCGACCCGGACTTCCAGACCGAGCTGGGGCAGTTCAACATCGAGATCAACGTGGCGCCGCAGCCGCTGGCCGGGGAGAGCCCGGGCGCGCTGGAGCGGGCGCTGCGGGACTCGCTCAACGCCGCCGAGGAGCGGGCCGCCTCCCTCGGCAGCCACCTGGTCATGGTGGGCATGCTGCCGACGCTGGACCACGAGCACTTCCAGCGGCAGTGGTTCTCCGCCAGCCCCCGCTACGACCTGCTCAACGAGCAGATCTTCGCCGCCCGCGGGGAGGACATCGAGCTCGACATCGAGGGCGTCGCCCTGCCGGGGCGCACCGAGCGCGAGCACCTGCGCAGCGTGACCGACACGATCCTGCCCGAGGCCGCGTGCACCTCGCTGCAGCTGCACCTGCAGGTCGAGCCGGACCGGTTCGCCGACCACTGGAACGCCGCGCAGTGCCTGGCCGGGGTGCAGGTGGCCCTGGGCGCGAACTCGCCCTTCCTGGCCGGGCGCGCGCTGTGGCACGAGAGCCGCATCCCCGTCTTCGAGCAGGCCACCGACACCCGCCCCCTGGAGCTGAAGAACCAGGGGGTGCGGCCGCGGGTGTGGTTCGGGGAGCGCTGGATCACCTCGATCTTCGACCTGTTCGAGGAGAACTCGCGCTACTTCCCCGCGCTGCTGCCGGTGTGCTCCGACGAGGACCCCCTCGCCGAGCTCGACGCCGGGCGCACCCCGGGCCTGGCCGAGCTGCGGATGCACAACGGCACCGTCTACCGGTGGAACCGGCCCATCTACGACACCGTCGGCGACACCCCGCACCTGCGCGTCGAGAACCGGGTGCTGCCCGCCGGTCCCACCGTCGTCGACACCATGGCCAACGCCGCGTTCTACTACGGCACGCTCCGCGCCCTGGTCGACGCCGAGCGTCCCCTGTGGAGCCAGATGTCGTTCGACGCCGCCGAGGAGAACCTGCACTCGGGGGCGCGGGAGGGGATGGACGCGCAGCTGTACTGGCCCGAGGTCGGCTGGGTGCGCCCCGACGAGCTGGTGCTGCGCCGGCTGCTGCCGCTGGCCCACCAGGGGCTCGAGGCCTACGGGGTGGGCGCGGCGGCGCGCGAGCGCTACCTCGGCGTCATCGAGGCCCGGGCGCTGAGCAGGCAGACCGGGGCGTCGTGGCAGCGCGAGGCGGTGGTGCGCGCCGAGGACCGCGGGCTCGACCGGGCCGGTGCGCTGCAGGAGATGCTGCGGCGCTACGTGGTCGGGATGCACGCCGGCGAGCCGGTGCACACCTGGGAGAGCTGATGGACGTGGCCGTCCGCACGGCGGGACCGTCCGACTGGGACGCGTTCGTCGCCCAGGACGAGCGCGCCTTCGGCGTCGCCTACGACGAGTCCGAGGTGGTGCTGGCCCGGGCCGCGCTGGCCGGGGGTGACGCGTTGGTCGCCGAGGCCGACGGCCGGGTCGTGGGCGCGGCCAACCACTTCCGGCTCGGGATGACGGTGCCGGGCGGGTCCTGCGTGGACGTGCCCGGGGTGTCGTGGGTGTCCGTCGCGGCCACCCACCGCCGCCGCGGGGTGCTGCGCGAGCTGATGGCGGTGCAGCACCGGCGGTTCCTCGACGAGGGGGCGGTGCTGGCCGCGCTCACCGCCAGCGAGGCGACGATCTACGGCCGCTTCGGCTACGGAGCCGCCACCCGGCGCACGGAGTGGGAGGTCGACCGGCGCCACGCGGTGCTCCGCGACGACGCCCCCGACCCGGGCGGGGTCCGCTACGCCGATCCCGAGGAGGCCCGCGCCCACGCGCCCGGGTCGTACGCCCGCTGGGCGGCGCGCACCCCCGGCGCGATCACCCGGCCCGCCGCGTGGTGGGACTTCCTGCTCGCCGACCGGCCGTCCACCCGCGGCGGGGCCAGCGGGCTGTTCCACCTCGTGCACCCCGACGGCTGGTGCTCCTACCGGGTGCGCGGCAGCCGCGTCGAGGTGGCCGACCTCGTCGCCGCGACCGACGCCGCCCACGCTGCGCTGTGGCGGGTGCTGCTGGGCCTCGACCTGGCCGACGTGGTCGCGGTGCAGTCCAGCCGCGACGACCCGGTGGCCGCCATGCTCACCGACCCCCGGCTGGCCCGGGTGGTGACCAGCCGGGACGGGCTGTGGCTGCGGGTGCTCGACGTGCCCCGGGCCCTGGAGCTGCGGGCGTGGGCGGCGCCGGTCGACCTGGTGCTGGCCGTGGCCGACCCGTTCCTGGGCCGCAGCGCGACGGTGCGGCTCGTGGCGGGCCCGGACGGGGCGCGCTGCGAGGCCACGACCGCCGAGCCCGACCTGGCCTGCGACGTCGCCGACCTGGGCGCGCTCTACCTCGGGGCGCACCGGGCGCGGGTGCTGCACGCGGCGGGCCGGCTGCGGTTGCGCGACGGGGCCGGGGTGGCCGCCGTGGCCGCGCTGGACCTGGCGCTCACCCCTGAGCGCGAGCCCCGCCACGGGACCGGCTTCTAGGGGTGTGGCTCTCCCGGGGTGTGAACGCAAGCTCGCGTCCTGGGTGCAGGAATCACACCCGGGTCAGGTGTCGCTGCCGACCATCCGGTCGATGAGGGCGACCGCGCGGGCCAGCACCTCGACGTCGTCGGGGCTGAGCTCGCGCATCCGGGCGTCCATCCAGGCGTCGCGGGCCGAGGTCTCCGCCGCCACGTACTCCGCGCCCGACGCGGACACCGAGACGATCACCTGGCGGCGGTCGGTGGGGTGCGGCTCGCGGTCGATGAACCCGAGCTGCTCCAGCGCGGCGATCACCCGCGTCATCGAGGGCGGCTGCACCCGCTCGCGGGCGGCCAGCGCCCCCGGCGTCATCGGTCCACCGAGGACCAGCGTCACCAGCGCCGAGGCCTGGGTGAGGCTCACCCGGGCGTCCCGGCGCTGCACGCGCAGCCGCCGGTTGAGCCGGAGCGCGGCGAGGCCCAGGTCGGCCCCGACCTGGTGCGGGTCGGCAGTCACGTCGTGACCCTACGACACGACCACCCCAGAACCGGCAGAACCGGCAGGTCACGGCGCTCGGCCGGGGTGCGGCCCGGCTAGCCTCGACCCCGTGGACGAGACCCCTGACGCCCGGCGCCCGGACCCCGGCGCCGAGAGCGGGGCGCCGTCCGGGCCCGCCGCGCCGGACCCGGCGCCGGCGGTGCCGCCGCTGCCCGGGCCGCTGGCCGACCCGCGCCCGGTCATGGTCGTCGGCACCCTCGCGTGGCTGGTGGCCACCGTCGTCGTGACGGTCCGCGGGGTGAGCGGTGACGGCCTCGGCGAGGCGTTCGCGACCTGCCTGGTCGGGCTGGCCCTGGGTGCGGTCGGCTACACCATCTTCTTCCTGCAGCGCCGCCAGGTCCGTCGCGGCGGACGGGGCCAGCAGGGGCTGCGCTGACCCCGTCCGGTCCTAGACGGGGAAGCCCAGGGAGCGGAAGAACTGGGTGAGCAGGGCCAGGAGCACGGCGAAGAAGTCCGTCGGCGCCGGCGGGGGCGTCGTCGTCGGCGGGGGCGTCGTCGTGGGCGGCGGCGTGACGACGGGGCCGCCCGCACCGCCGCGGGCGAATGTGACCAGCTGGTCGTAGCTGCCGTTGAAGATGTCCTGGTCGCCGGGGAAGATCCCGGAGTCCGACCACTGCCAGATGGTGTGGAAGCCCCACTGCGACGGCACCGCCGGGGTGCGGCCGTAGGGCGAGGAGAAGTAGCTGGCCACGAACAGCGGGTTGTCCTGGCCGAAGGTCCCGCCGGAGCCCACGCACTGGTTCCACCAGTAGGTGTTGGTGTAGATCGTCGGGTAGCGGCCGGTCAGCCGGTTCACCGTCTGGGAGAAGTCGCTGATCCAGGCCTGCATGCGGCTGGTGGACAGGCCGTAGCAGGTGTCGCCCAGGCTCTGGTACGGGTTGAACTCGATGTCGAGCATCGGCGGCAGGGTGCGGCCGTCGGCCGACCAGCCGCCGCCGTTGCTGACGAAGTACTGCGCCTGGGTGGCGCCGCTGGACAGGCTGGGCAGGGCGAAGTGGTAGGCCCCGCGGATCAGGCCCGCCGCGTAGGACCCGTTGTACTGCTGGCCGAAGTAGGGGTTGGTGTACGCCCCGGCGCCGGGCGAGCCCTCGGTGGCCTTGACGTAGGCGAAGCGGCCCTGGTTCGCCGCGACCTGCGCCCAGTTCACGTTGCCCTGGTAGCTCGCCACGTCGAGGCCGAGCGGCTGGCCCTGGACGGCGGACGCGCTGACCCCGCCGGGGGCCGCGGGCTGCGCGGCCTCGGGGTGGTCGTCGAGGGTGGAGCCGAGCGAGTCACCGGCCGGGTCGTAGTCCGGGGGCACCGGGAGGTACTCGCCGGCGGACGGGGACGCCGCGGCGGTCGTGGCGCCGGGGTCGCTGGTCTGCGCCGCACCGGTGCCGGCGCCGACGACGGCCGCCAGCAGCCCGGCGAGGGTGGCCGCGGCGAGCAGCCGGGACGGGTGGTGACGCAGCAGCACGAGGACTCCCCAGTCGCTCAGAGTGGTCGTCCCCCCACGGAACGCCACCGGGAGCATGCCCCACACGCCACCATGGTCACAAGAGGGCCACTACTCCCCCTGCGACCTGCTGTCACGCAGGCCGGCGTGGCGGCGTGTCGCGGCTGGCCGGCCGGACGGGGCCTCACAGGTCGGGCTCGCGCCGGGCGGCCGGGGTCAGGTCACTCCTGGCGTGCGGGCTCGTCCTGCTCGACGGACTTGTCGGGGTCCACCGGGGCGTCGTCGTCCGGCGCCGCCGGGTGCGACTCGGCGGGGATCTCGCCCGGCGACGGGTCGGGGGTGTCGGTGTCGGGCTCGGGTCGCCCGGCGGGCAGCGGCTCGCCGGGCACGGTCCCGGGGCCGGTCTCCTCGCCGTCGGTGTCGCCGGGGACCTCCTCGCCGGACTCGACCGGGTCCCCGGGCGAGCTCTCGTCGGCGGCCCGCTCGGGCCGGGCGGCGGCTCCCGCGGCGGCGGCCGGGTCCCGGCGGGGCAGCGCCTCCACGTCGAGCTGGGTGTCGTCGTAGGTCAGCTCGGTCACGGGGGCGACCGGCGGCACCTCGACGACCACCTCGGAGTGCGCGCCGCACCCGTGCTCGGCGTGGACCACGCGGCCGTCGGCGGCCATCTCGTTGCCGCAGACGCCGAACGCGGCCCCCAGGGAGCCCGCCACGGGGAGGTAGAACCCGCAGGTGCCGCATGTGAGGTCGGTGGCCTTCGCCCAGTCCGAGCCGGGCCCGGTGTCGCCGGCCTCCCAGCGCTCGGCCGTGTCGAGGCGGCCCTCGCGGCTCATCACGTGGACCCGGCCCAGGCCGAGCTCGAGCGCGACCTCCTCCACGGCGGGGTCGTCGCTGGCCAGGTACGCGGGCGCGAGGCGGGGGTCGTCCGCCGGCGGGGGCAGCAGGTCACCGGCGCCGAGGTCGCCGGCGCGCACCCGCTCGCTCCAGGGCACCCAGGCCGGGGAGACCAGGGCGTCGGACCCGGGCAGCAGGACGACCTCGCTGACGGTGACCTCGTCGACGTCCGTGGCGTCCGGGGTCGCGGCGACGACGACGGCCCACTCCCAGCCGCGGTAGCCGGGCAGCGCGGCCGCGAAGCGGTGGGTGGCGGCGCCGCCCTCCTCGGCGACGACGCCGAGGTGCTCGCCGACCCGCTCGGCCGCGCCGGGCTCGAGGCCGTCGAGCACGGAGGCGCGGGCGACGTCGACGGCCTGCGCCAGCACGGGCCGGACCTCGGGCGCACCGCCGCCGGCCTGCTCGGTGGTCGCGGGCTCGGCGGTCGGGGTCTGGGCGCTGCTCACCGCACCCATGATGCCGCAGACTGGGGGGCGTGCCGCGCCACCGCCCCCTGCCCGTGCTCGCCGCGCTGCTCGCGACCGTGGTGCTCGCGGGGTGCGGCTCCGGGCCGTCGCAGGCCCAGCCGGCGCCGGCGAGCACCACCGCCCCGGGCGTCGAGCACCTGCGCCCCGACGTGCTGGCCACCACCCCGCACGACCCGCAGGCCTTCACCCAGGGCTTCGAGCTCGACGGCGGCGTGCTGTTCGAGGGCACCGGGCTGGAGGGCCGCTCGTCGGTCCGCCGCACCGACCCGGCCACCGGGGCCGTCACCGCGCAGGTGGCGCTGGACCCGTCGCTGTTCGGGGAGGGCCTGACCCTGGCCGGGGACAGCCTGTGGCAGATCACCTGGCAGGACCACGTCGCCTTCCGCCGCGACCCGGTGACCCTGGCCGAGACGGGGCGGGCGTCCTACGAGGGCGAGGGCTGGGGCCTGTGCACCCAGGCCGACGCGCCCGGCGGCCCGCGGCTGGTGATGAGCGACGGCACCGACCGCCTCACCTTCCGCGACCCCACCACGTTCGCCGCCACCGGCGGCGTCGCGGTGACCCTGGCCGGTGCACCCCTGCGGGAGATCAACGAGCTCGAGTGCGTCGACGGCCAGGTGTGGGCCAACGTGTGGCAGACCGACTCGATCGTCCGCATCGACCCCACCAGCGGGGACGTCACCGCCGTGGTCGACGCCACGGGCCTGCTGCCGACCGACCAGCGCCGCGGCGCGGACGTGCTCAACGGCATCGCGGCGGTGCCGGGGACCGACCGCTTCCTGCTCACCGGGAAGCTGTGGCCGACCACGTTCGAGGTGAGGTTCGTCCCCGCCTGACCCGACCCCGCGACACCGCTCACGGCTCGCGACGGCCCGCCCCGCCGTGCGGCAGGATGGGTCGACGTGGGCGCACACGACGGACGGCCGGGCGAGCCGCGCCGAGCCGTGCCCACGGGGAACCGCTCGCGCGGCGCCGGCAGCCCCGCGGACGACCAGCCCACCGTGGCCCTGCCGCGGCACGGGGCGCCCGGCCCGGCCGCGGACGACGCCCCCACCGAGGCGGTGCCGCTGCTGCCGGTGACGCCGGCGTCGATCGGCCCGTCCCCGCTGCCGCCGCTGCCCCCCGCCCCGTGGGAGCGGGTGCGCCGCGCCGGCTGGCGCGGGGGTGCGGACGGCGCCGGTCCGGACGGGCCGCGCAAGGTCACCGTGACGCGGGTCGCGGCCCAGCGCAGCCGCGACCTCACCCGCAGCGGGCTGCGCACCTTCCACCGGGCCGCCGCCGCGGACGGCGCCGACGAGTCCGGCCTGACGTCGCTGACCTACGCGGTGATGGCCGGGTACGCCAGCGACGCCGCCATCGCCGTCTCCCTGGCCAACACGCTCTTCTTCGCCGCCGCCACGGCCGAGTCGAAGGCCAACGTCGCGCTGTACCTGCTCATCACCGTCGCCCCGTTCGCGGTGATCGCCCCGCTCGTCGGCCCGGCCCTCGACCGGGTGCAGCGGGGCCGGCGGCTGGCGCTGTCCGGGTCGTTCGTGCTGCGCGCCGTGCTGGCCGTGGTCATGGCCGTGAACTTCGACAACTGGCTGCTCTACCCCGCCGCCCTGGGCGTGCTGGTGCTGAGCAAGTCCTTCGGCGTGCTCAAGTCCTCGGTGATGCCGCGCGTGCTGCCCCCGGGGATCAGCCTGGTCACCAGCAACTCCCGGCTCACGGTGTTCGGCCTCGTCGGCGGCGGGGTGGTCGGCGCGGTCGCCTCCGGCGTCGCGGCCGTGACCGGCTCCGCCGGCTCGCTGGTGTTCACGGCCGCGGTGATGCTGGTGGGCGCCTGGCTGTGCCTGCGGATCCCGTCCTGGGTGGAGGTGACCGAGGGCGAGGTGCCCACCACGCTGATCCACCACCAGGACCCGGGGCCGAACGGCACCGCGCGGCTGCCCCGGCTCGACCCCACCGCCCCGGCGGCCGAGCGCCCCCGGGGCCGGCGGGCCCCCCGCGAGCCCATCGGCCGCCGCGTGCTCATGGCGCTGTGGGGCAACACCACCACCCGGGTGCTCACCGGGTTCCTCACCCTGTTCGCCGCGTTCGTCGTCAAGGCCCACACCGAGCAGGAGCCGGGCGTGCAGCTGGCCATGCTCGCCGTCATCGGGGCCGCGGCGGGCACCGGCAGCTTCGTCGGCAACGCCGCCGGGGCCCGGCTGCCCATGGGCCGGCCCGACGCGGTGGTGCTGTGGTGCACCTCGGTGGCGCTGGCCTCGGTGGTGCTGGCGGCCGCGGTGCCGGGCCTGGCCACCGCGGCCGTGGTGGGGCTGGTGGCCGGCTCGACGAGCTCGCTGGCCAAGGTCAGCCTGGACGCCACCATCCAGCGCGACGTGGCCGAGGAGTCCCGGGCCTCGGCGTTCGGCCGCTCCGAGACGGTGCTGCAGCTGGGCTGGGTGCTCGGCGGCGCGCTCGGCGTGCTGCTGCCCGCCGAGTGGTGGATCGGCTTCACCGTCATCTCGGTGGTGCTGGGCCTGGGCCTGCTGCAGACCGAGCTGACCCGGCGGGGCTCGACGATGGTGCCGAACCTCGGGGGCCGCCGGCCCCGCCGCTCGGCCCGGGCCGCCCGCGTCCGCTGAGCCGGCCCCGCGGCGTCCCTACACTCGGCGCCGTGACCCGCACCCGCCTCACCGCCGCCGTGCTGGCCCTCGTGGCCCTGGTCCTCGCCGGTGCGCTCACCGCCGCCGTCGTCGTCCTGCTGCCCGGGGGCACCCCGGAGAACCCGCAGCTGACGGCCTACGCCGGCGGGGAGACGATCACCGTGCCCCCGACGCTGTTCTGCAACGTGGCCATCACCTCCTGCGAGGTCGGCGCCACCGCGACCCTGCCGGTGCCCCGCGGCAAGTCGCTGCAGATCTCGCTGCCCTCGGAGATCGCCGACGCCCCGTGGCGGCTGATCAGCGTGTTCACCGAGCCCGACGGCACCCAGCGCACCGAGGACCGCTTCTTCCGGCCCGGCGAGCGCCTGGCCGTCACCGTGGGCTCCGCGGACCCGCGGGAGCAGGTCGCGGGCGCCGAGGTGCAGCTGCCCTCGTCGGTGGTCGACGCCCAGGGGGTGCCGCAGGCCAGCGCGACGTGGGGCATCTCCACCGACCCCGCCGTCATAAACCAGGT
This sequence comes from Rhodococcus aerolatus, assembly GCF_054783215.1. Classification (NCBI taxonomy): domain Bacteria; kingdom Bacillati; phylum Actinomycetota; class Actinomycetes; order Mycobacteriales; family Nocardiaceae; genus Rhodococcus; species Rhodococcus aerolatus. Next base: position 23,606 of record NZ_BAAGQZ010000044.1, read on the forward strand.
CCAGGGCGGCTGAGCCGGCTCCCGGGCCGACCGGTCAGCGCAGCGGCGGGGGGACCCAGCCGCCCATCGCCCGCTCCAGCTCCTGGGCGACGGCGATGGTGACGTGGTCGTCGCCGTCGGCCGCGGCGACCTGCACCCCGAGTGGCAGGCCCTGCCGGTCGAGGCCGAGCGGCACCTGCGTGGTGGGCAGGGCGAGCAGGTTGAACGCGAGGGTGTTGCCGAACACCCAGGGCTGGGCGACGGTGCGGCCGTGGTGCGGCGCGGCCCGCGGGAACGGCGGGTGCAGCAGGACGCCCCCGTCGAGCGCCTCGGTGAGGTCGTCGGCCGTGCGGCGCACCGCGTCGAGCGCGCGCCCGGCGGCGGCGGAGCGCAGCGCCCGCACCGGGGAGCGCTCGAGCAGGCCCAGCGCCCCCAGCGGGGCCTCGACGTACCAGGCGCCGCGCCGGCCGCGGGGCAGGAACGTCGGGGTGAGGATGTCGCGCAGGCTCTCCCCCGCGTCGAGGTCGGCCAGCACGAGCGCCAGCATGTGCCCGACGGTCCACCGCAGCTGCGTCAGCGGGTACTCCCCGACCCGGGCGCCGCGGGCCTCGAGCGCCTCCGCGGCGTGGCGCCGGGCGGTGAGCAGCTCCTCGCGCACCGGGACGAGGGTGTGGTCGGTGCTGAGCAGCACGGTCATCCCGTCGAGGTCGACCGTCGCCGGGTCGCCGATGGCCGTGGGCACCACGGCGGGGTCGCCCGGGTCCGGGCCGGCGATGGCGCGCAGCACCGGCTCGAGGTCGGCGGCGCGGCGGGTGATCGGCCCCAGCGCGATGGCGCGGCGGATGCGGCCCGACGGCATGGGGAAGTGGCCGGTCGTCGGCACCAGGCCAGGGCTGGGCAGGTGGGCGAACACGCCGTTGAGCGCGGCGGGGATGCGCAGCGAGCCGGCCAGGTCGGAGCCCAGTGCGAGCACCGAGCCGCCCGAGCCGACGGCCGCACCGTCCCCGCCGGACGAGCCGCCCGCGGTGCGTGTCGGGTCGTAGACGTTGTTGGTGCGGCCGTGCACGAAGCTCAGCGTCTCCGCCCAGTACAGCGGTCCGGCGGCGTTGCCGGTGCCGACGACGATCGCCCCCGCCTGCCGCAGCCGGGCCACCACCGGCGCGTCGGCCCGGGGACGGTAGTCCTTGCGGAAGCCGAACCCCCCGGTGTTGGGCATGCCCTCGACGGCGATGAGCTCCTTGACCGTGGCGGGCACCCCGAGCAGCGGGGGCAGCACCTCGTCCGGCGCGGCCGCGGCCACCCGGGCGTCGGCGGCGTCGGCCTCGGCCCGCGCGGCGGCGTACCGGGTGGCGACGACGGCGTTGGTCCAGGACGCGCGCTCGAGCACCTCGAGGTGGGCCTCGAGGACGTCACGGGCGCTGACCTCGCCCCGGCGGACCAGGCCGGCCAGCTCGACGCCGGCCAGCCGGGTCAGCTCGCTCAGGAGTCCAGCTCCCGGGCCACCGCCCGCACGACCTCGGAGATGCGCTGGGCCATCTTCCGGTCCGGGTACTTGCCGCGCCGCAGCTCGGGCTGCACCCGGGACTCCAGCAGGCTGATCATGTCCTCGACCATGCCGTGCAGCTCGTCGGGCGTGTGCTTCTTGGGCGCGGCGCCGGGCCCGCTGTTCTTGATCGACGGGGCCGGCTCGACGAGGGAGACGCTCAGCGCCTGCGGCCCGCGGCGGCCCGAGGCCATGCCGAACTCGACCTTCTGCCCGGCCTTGAGGGTCTCGACGCCCGCGGGCAGCGCGGAGCTGCGGACGTAGACGTCCTCCCCCTGCTCCTGGGAGACGAAGCCGAAGCCCTTCTCCGCGTCGTACCACTTCACCTTGCCGGTCGGCACCGCACACACCCTCTTCGTCTCGTGTCGCCCAGCGGTCCCGGCGCGACGAAACGCGCCCACCAGGGGCGCGTCGTGCTTCAGCCTAGCCCGGCGGGCCCCGTCGGGTCGCGCGGGAATTCAGCCCCTCGCGAGCTCGGCGGCCGCGACCTCGCGCATCTCGACCTTGCGGACCTTGCCGGTCACGGTCATCGGGAACTCGTCGACGACCTTGACGTAGCGCGGCACCTTGTAGTGGGCGAGCTTGCCTGCGCAGAACGCGCGGACGGCGTCGGCGTCGAGCGGGGTGGCGCCCTCACGCATCCGCACCCACACCATGAGCTCCTCCCCGTACTTCTCGTCCGGGACCCCGATGACCTGGGCGTCGAGGATGTCGGGGTGGGTGTAGAGGAACTCCTCCACCTCGCGGGGGTAGACGTTCTCCCCGCCCCGGATGACGAGGTCCTTGATGCGGCCGGTGATCTGGACGTAGCCGTCGTCGTCCATCACCGCGAGGTCCCCGGTGTGCATCCAGCCGTCGACGAGCACCTCGTCGGTCTTCGCCTGCTCCTCCCAGTAGCCGAGCATCACCGAGTACCCCTTGGTGCACAGCTCGCCGGTCTCGCCGCGCCCCAGGGTCTCCCGGGTGGCCGGGTCCACGACCTTGACCTGCAGGTGCGGGCCGACGCGGCCCACGGTGCCGACGCGGCGCTCCAGGGAGTCGTCGGTGCGGGTCTGCAGCGACACCGGGGAGGTCTCGGTCATGCCGTAGGCGATGGAGACGTCGTCCATGTGCATCACGTCGATGACCTTGCGCATCACCTGCTCCGGGCACGGCGAGCCGGCCATGATGCCGGTGCGCAGGCTGGACAGGTCGTAGCCGTCGAAGCCGGGCAGGGCCAGCTCGGCGATGAACATCGTCGGCACCCCGTAGAGGGAGGTGCAGCGCTCCTGGGCGACGGCGGTGAGGCTGGCGACGGGGTCGAAGCCCGGGCCCGGGATGACCATCGTCGCACCGTGGGTGGTGCACGCGAGGTTGCCCATCACCATGCCGAAGCAGTGGTAGAAGGGCACCGGGATCGCGACCTTGTCGGCCTCGGTGTAGCCCACCAGCTCGCCGACGAAGTAGCCGTTGTTGAGGATGTTGCGGTGGCTCAGGGTGGCGCCCTTGGGGAACCCCGTGGTGCCCGAGGTGTACTGGATGTTGATCGGGTCGTCCGTGGTGAGCCCGGCCGCGACCCGTGCCACCGCGTCGTCGTCGGCCTCCCCCTCGGCCAGCGCGGTCCACTCGTCGCTGCCGATGAGGACGACCTCCTGCAGCGCGGGGCAGCGGGGGCCGACCTCGGCGAGCATGCCGGCGTAGTCGGAGGTCTTGAACTGCCGCGCGGCGACGACGGTGCGGATGCCGGCCTGGGTGAGCACGTACTCCAGCTCGTGCACCCGGTAGGCGGGATTGACGTTGACCAGCACCGCCCCGATCTCCGCGGTGGCGTACTGCACCAGGGTCCACTCGGGCAGGTTGGGCGACCAGATGCCGACGCGGTCGCCGGGGCCGACCCCGAGGCGCAGGAGCCCGGCGGCGAGGCGGCGCACGGCGGCGAGCAGCTCGTCGTAGGTCCACCGCCGGCCCGTGGGCACGTCGACCATCGCGTCGCGGCCGCCGAACCGGGCGACGGTGGCGGCCAGGTTCGCCCCGATCGTGTCCTCGAGCAGCGCGGGGGTGGACGGTCCGGTGTCGTGCGCGGGTGCAGCCATGACGGGCTCGGCCTCCAGGTGCTCGTGCGGGGCTCTTCTCGGGTCTCCTGCGGTGTGACCTGAACCATAGCGAGCGGGCGGTCGTCGTCGGCTGTCCGGTTTCCGGACACCGGTGCTCGCCGGTGGTGACCGGCGGCGGTCATCAGGACGTCAGGGCGGCTCCCGGTCGCGGACGGCGCCACCACGTCCTGGTGATCACGGCGCCGTACCGCGCGGCTGCCCGGTTCGTCCCGCGCCGTCCGGACCACGGTCACGGATCGGTGTCCGAGGTGGTGATGGGCGGGTCGGAGTCGTTGCCGCGGTGCACACTCCGGCCTGCGGGGCACCCGGGTCCGACGGGCGGCCGGGCCCCCCGGGGGAGCGCACCGTGGCCGAGCCGGACACCAGGGAGCTCGGCGGCGCGCCGGGCCCGGACCCCCGCCCGCCGCTGCCCCCGCCGCCGGTGCCCGCCGCGGCGTCGAGCCCCTACGACCGGCTGCGGCACTCCCGGGGGGCCGGCCCGCTGCCCGGCCCCCGCCCCGTCGTCGCGTCGGTGCCCGCGGACCGGCCGGTGGGGTCGGTCGGCCTGTGGCGCACCGGGCGGCCCGGGCTGGTCCGCCACTGGGACGGCCACGCCTGGACCGGGCCGCTGCTCGCCGACCCCGCCGTCGGTGCGCCCGGCTACTCCCGACGGCTGCTCGCGCTGGTCGGCTCGCCGCGGGTGTGGGTCGCCGTCCTGGGGGTCGTCGCCGGGGTGGTCGCGGTGGTGCTGGGCACCGCCTCGGCACCGCCGGACCGGGTGCTGCTGGGCGTCGGCGCCGCGCTGGCCTGCGGGGCGACGCTCGCCGCGGCGGTGTGGTCGCTGGAGCGTCGGGTGCACGTCGGGCGGGCCGGGCCGGTGCGCGCGGTGCTGGGCTGGGGCCTGGCCGGTGGGGCGCTGGCGAGCGTCGTCGCGATCGGCCTCGAGCTGGCCCAGCAGCACCTGCCGGGGGTGGCGTCGTCGCTGACGGCGCGGCTGGCCATGGCCGGCCCGATCGAGGAGACGGCGAAGCTGCTGCTGGCGGCGCTGCTCTGGTACCGCCGGCCCCGCTGGCGCGACCCGCGGCTCGGGGTCGGGGTGGTGCTGGTCGGGTCGGCGGTCTTCGGGCTGGGCGAGGGCGTCTCCTACCTGGTGCGGCTGCGCGGTGCGAGCACGGCGGCGGCCGGGGACGCGGCGGCCGGACGGGTGGTGGGTCTCTCGCTGCTGCAGGTCCGCTCCCTGGTCGAGCTGCTGCACCCGTGGGTGACGACGGCGGCGGCCGCCGTGGTCTGGCTCGCGGTGTGGCGCAGCGGGTCCCGGCTGCTGGGCCGGACGGCGCTGGTGGCCTGGCTGGGCGCGGTCGCGCTGCACGACGTGCAGGACGTCGCCATCGGCCGGGTGCTGGGCCGCTACGCCCCCGGGCTGGTCACCCTGGCCCTGCTGGTGCTGCTCGTGGTGGCCTACCAGTGGCTGCGCCGCTCGGTCCGGGAGCTGGTGCCCCCGGAGGAGGTGGGGCTGCAGCCACCGCGGTGGCGCCCGGCGGGACCGCGCCGCGGCCAGGTGCCGCCGCACGTCTCGACGGGGGCGCCGGGGGTGGACCGTGGCTGACGACGCGTACGAGCGGCTGCGGCAGTCGAGGCCCGAGGACCGTCGCCGCGGGCCGTCGCCCGCCAGCTTCGGGCCGCCCGGGTTCTACCGCGGGGCCGTGCTGGCCGGCGTCGGGCTGTTCGGGTGCGTCGCCGTCGCCGTGGTCATCGCCTCGGTGCGCACGGCGCACCCCCCGGTGCTGTTCACCGCCGCGTGGGTCGCCGCCCTCGCCTGGAACGCGTACTGGTTCCTGCTGCGGGTGTGCAGCCGGGTGTCGGTCGACGCCGACGGCGTGCGGTGGGCGACGCCGCTGCGGTCCGGGGTGATCGACCTCGACGACGTGACCAGGCTCGGCGCGCTGCCCCTGGGCCGGGGGGCCCAGCTGCTGCGGAGCCGCTCCGGGCCCGGCCTCGTCATCATCACCCGCTACGGGTTCCAGGGTCTTGCCGAGTCGCTGCAGGAGTGGGCCCCGCACGCCGACGTCCGGCTTCCGGGGTGGTGGTCGCGGTGACGTGGCGGCTGTCCGTCGCGCCGTGGTGGGTGCGGGGCACCACCCGGGGCGTGCTCAGCGGGGTGTACTTCGCCGCGTTCCAGGCGGTGGCCCACCACCTCGGCCGGCAGGCGCTGCCCTGGCCCGCCGCGGTGCGGACCGGGCTCGTCATCGGTGCGCTGTTCGGCGTGGGCGTCGGTTCGGCGTCGGCGTGGCGCGAACGGACCCGCGGCCCCCGTCCCGAGCTGGCGGGGCTCACCCGGGCGCAGCAGCGCGAGGCCGCACGGGCGACGGCGCGGGGCCCCGCCCCGGCCGACCCGGCCGCCCGGACGGCGGCGCTGAGCATCGTGCGGCTCGACCTCGACGCGTGGCGGGGACGTCGCGCGGTGACGCTCGGGACCTGCGGGGCCCTCCTGGCGGCCGGACTCGTCCTCGCGCTCACCGCGCACGACCGCGTGCTGGTCCTGTCGGCCCTGCTGCTCGCGGTCGCCCTGGGCGGCCTCGCGACGCGCGGTCGGCGGCTCGAGCGGCGGCTCGCCGTGCTGGGCGCAGCCTGAGGCCGCGGCCGTGATCGTCGGGCTGGCCGTGGTGGCCGCGCTGCTCGTCGGGCTGCCGGTCGCCGCGCTGCTGGTGGCGCCGCGGCTGCGGCCGCCGAGGCCCCGGCCCCGGCTCGGCACGGGTGACCGCGCCTTCCACCTCGCCCGGGAGGTCGACGGCCCCACCCGGTTCGACGGGCCCGCGGCGGTGCCGCCGGGCGAGCTGGGCGCCCTCGTGCTGCCCGACGCCGGCTACCAGCAGGTGACGGCGACGCTGCTCGACCTCGCGCGTCGCGGACACCTGCACCTGACCCTGCGCTTGGGTGGCACCGGGGCGGGCGACACCCCGTGGTGGACCCTCACCGCCGCCGACGGGGAGGACGAGCTCGCCGCCCACGAGCGCGTGCTGCTGCACGTCGTGGGGGTCGACGCCGGGGACGTGCGGTTCCCGAACCTGACCCGGGGCGCGGTGGCCCGGGTCGTCCGACCGCTGCGGGAGGCGGCACGGGCGCACACCGGGGCGGCTCCCGAGGCCCGCGCGCTGCAGCGGGGTATCGCCCAGTACCCCGGCCGGGTCGACGCCCGCTGGTTCGCGCACGCCGTCGCGCTCGACGTGAGCCCCGTGCTCGCCCGCTCCCTCGACCACCGCGGTGCGGCGCTGCCGGCGTGGGTGACCAGCGGCGGGGGCACCGCGGTGACGTGGACGCTGCTCGACCGCTTCGCGCTGCTCGGCTCGCCCCTGCTGCCGCGGTCCCCGATGTGGTGAGCGCGGTCAGCCCGGGGGCGTCGTCGTGGGGGTGACCGTCGGGGTCGAGGACGTGGTCGTGACCGGGGCCGGGCTGGTCGTCGTCGGGGCCGGGGCGGGCGGGACGAACGGCGGCAGCGGGAACGCGGGGGCACCGGGGTCGACCGGGGCCGGGTCGAGGGGCACCGGGGCCGGGGCGGCGGGGGCCGGTCCCGGGTCGGCGGTGCCGGGGTCGACGGTGCCGGGGTCGGCGGTGCCGGGGTCGGTGGTCGGGTCGTCGGTCGTGGTCGTGCGCGCCGCGGTGGTCGGCCGTGCCGGGGCCGCGGTGGTGCTCGGCGGTGCCGCCGGGGCGGTGGTCGTGGTGGCCGGCGGGGTGGTCGTGGCCGTCACCGGGGCCGAGGTGGTCGGGGGCTGCGTGCCGGTGGGCGCGGCGGGCACGGCGTCGGAGCTGACCGCGGCCGGGGTGCTCAGCCCGGTGCCGCTGACGCCCATGGTCACCGCCGCCGAGACGAGGGCAGCGGCGACCACCCCCAGCGCGCCGAGCCCGATCTTGACTGGCCGGGAGAGGGTCGAGGCGTCGGTGGTGCGCCAGGGCGCGCCCCGGCCGACCCCGCCGTCCCCGTGGGCGGCGTGCCTGCCCCCCGGACGCTCCTGCTCCCCCACCGCACCACTCCCACGCTCGTGCCGACGCCGGGTCCAGGGTGGCACAGCCGTGCACCGACGTCTCCGCGACGGGTGCGCCCGGCCCTGGTGCTCGCCGCACCGGTCGGCCAGGCTCCCCCCACCGGGGACGGGCCCCGCGCGGAGGTGGTCGTGGTGACGACGGTGATCGTCGTGGTGGTCGTGGTCGGGGTGGTCGCCCTGCTGGTGGCGCGGCGGGGACGCGGCGTCCGGGGGTCCGGGGACGGCGGTGACACCGGCCCGACCTGGTACGGCGACAGCGGCCCCGGCCACCACCACGGGGGTGCGTGGGACGGCGGGGCGGACGGCGGGGCCGACGGGGGCGCGGACAGCGGCGGCTCGGACGGCGGGGGCGGTGGCGGCTCGGACGGCGGCGCGGGCAGCGACTGAGCCGCACCCGCACGGGCAGCGGGGTCGAGCGCCGGTGTGTGGCGGGGCAGCAGGCCCCCGGGCACGCAACACACCGGCGCTCGGCGGGCTCAGCCGGCGAAGCGCTGCTCCAGGGCGCGCACCTCCGGCAGGCCGATGACGTCGAGGAAGTCGTCGAACCCGTGCAGCTGCGGCCCGCCCTCCCCGGTCGAGCTGCCGGTGGCGCGCAGCGTGTCCAGCACCCCGCGCATGGCCGTGGTCGCCGCGAGCAGCGTGCTCACGGGCAGGATCACCAGGCGGTAGCCCATCTCGTGCAGCGCGGGCATCGACACCGGCGCGGTCCTGCCGCCCTCCACCCAGTTGAACAGCAGCGGGGTGCCGGCGAGCTCGGTCGCCACGCGCTCGACGTCGGCCTCGGTGCGCGGCGCCTCGACGAAGAGCACGTCGGCCCCCGCGTCGCGGAACGCCTTGGCCCGCTCGATCGCCGCGTCCGTGCCCTGCGTCTCGGCGACGTCGGTGCGGGCGATGACGACGAGGTCCGGGTCCTGCCGGGCCGCCACGGCGGCCGCGATCTTGGCGACCATCTCCGAGGTGTCCACGACGGCCTTGCCCGTCATGTGCCCGCACCGCTTGGGCGCCACCTGGTCCTCGAGCTGCAGCGCGGCCACCCCGGCCTGCTCGTACTCCCGCACGGTGCGCACCACGGTGACGGCGTTGCCGTACCCGGTGTCGGCGTCGGCGATGAGTGGGACGTCGACGGCCTGGGCCATGCGGCGGGCGTTGTCGGTCATCTCCGCACCGCCGAGCAGCCCGACGTCGGGGCGGCCGAGCAGCGAGGCGGCCGTGCCGAACCCGGTCATGTAGACGGCGTCGAACCCGGCCTGCTCGACGAGGCGTGCGCTGAGCCCGTCGTAGGCGCCGGGGGCGATGACGGGCGCGTCGGCGGCGAGCAGCGCGCGCAGCCGGGCGCGGGGGTTGGGGCGGGCGGTGATCAGGTCAGCCACGGGGTCCTCGTCTCAGCTGGGTGAGCGCCTCGTCGGTGTCGACGACGTCGGCGTACTTGGCGTCCAGGTCGTGCAGGTTGGCCTCGTGCACCGCGGCCGTGCGGTCCCCGCAGGCGGGGCCGACGACCACCGGGGCGAACCCGTGCGCGGAGGCGTCGGTGGCGCTCGCGCGCACGCACCCGGACGTGGAGAACCCTGCCACCACGAGGGTGTCGACCCCCAGCGAGGTCAGGGTCGCGGCCAGGGAGGTGCCGTGGAACGCCGACGCGTGCTGCTTGCGCACCACCAGCTCGCCCGGTGCCGGAGTGAGCTCGTCAGCCTCGGCGCCCCAGCCGCGCGGGTCGTCGTCGGCGAACACGGCCAGCGCGGGCACCTTGCGGCCGAACGGGCCCGCGTCGGCCATGCCCGCGGTGTAGGCGACCAGGGTGTGCACCACCGGCACCCCGCCCTCGCGGGCCGCGGTGAGCAGGCGCAGACACCCGGCGAGCGCGGGGCCGCCGCGCTCGCCGAGGTCGAAGGGGCTGCCCGGGGTGAGGTAGGCCGTCACCACGTCGACGAGCAGCAGGGCCGGACGCTCGCCCCAGCCCAGCCGCCCGCCGAACGGCGTGCTCACCGGCTCACGTCCACACCGGCGCGGTGGGGGCGGGCAGCCCGGTCTCGGCCTCGCAGTTGGCGAGGATGGTGGCCAGGTCGGGGCCGCGGTCGAACGTCGCGAGCTCACCGCGGCTGCTGCGCAACGACTCTCGCAGCTCCTCGGTGGCCTCCGCGTCGACCGCCGCCCCGTCGAGCACCACGCCGTAGCGCTCGGCCCCGTCCGTGCTGACCAACCCGCGGCGCACCTCCAGGGCCACCAGGGCGGGGTCGCGCTCGAGCGGGTCGCCCCAGCCGCCGCCGCCCCAGGTGATGAAGTGCAGCAGGTCCCCCGCACCGACGGCCACGCCGTCGCACTTGCTGGGCAGCACCTCGGTCGAGCCGTCGGCCCGCTCGAGCACCTTGCGCCCGCGCGCCCCGGGGGTGCCGCCGTTGACGCCCCACGGGTAGGTGAGCCAGCGGTCGTCGTGGATGGTGATGGTGCCGGGCTCGAGGAACCGGTAGGCGACGTCGACGCCGTTGCCGCCGCGGTGCAGGCCCGCGCCCCCGGTGTCGGGGATGGTCTCCCAGCGCTCGATGCGCAGCGGGTAGTAGGACTCGAGGAACTCGCACGGGATGTTGGTGAAGCTCGGCCACAGCGAGTGCCCGTCGGGCCCGTCGCCCAGCGGGCGGCCCGGGATGCCGCCGAACCCGATGGAGTACAGCTGGAACCACTCCCCGGCCCGCTCCCCGGTGGTGTGGTGCCCGGAGTACATGAAGTGCGGGGACGAGGAGAAGCCGGCCGCGTTGAGCAGCGCGGGGTTGGTCTGGCCGAGCAGCCCGCCGAACAGGTCGAACACCCGGCCGATGCCGTGGTTGCGGGCGTTGAGCGCCGCGGGGTGCTCGGGCTTCCAGAACGACTTCTCGGGGATGGTCACCTCGATGAGCGGGTAGAAGCCGTCGTTCCACAGGATCTGCGGGTCGGCCACCGTGATCATGTAGATGCCGAAGAACATCCGGATCAGGTTCTCGTTGATGTAGTAGTTGATCGGGCCCACCGCCTGCGGGGAGGAGCCCGTCAGGTCCAGGTGCACCACGTCGCCGGTGCGGGTCAGCGAGATGACCAGCTCGTAGGGGCCGTAGCCGACGCCGTCGTCGCAGATGTGGTCGGTGAAGGTGAGCGTGCGGCCCTCCTCGAACACCAGGTGCAGCAGCGCCTTCATGGCGGAGTGGTTGCGCGCGAGCAGGTCCTCGAGCGCCGAGAGGTAGGTGTCGGTGCCGAAGCGGTCGCACATCTCGGACACCCGGCGCCCCGCGGTGCGGCACGCGGCGACGAGGCCGTTGAGGTCGGCGCGGTTCCAGTCGGGCACGCGGACCTGGTTGAGGATGATGCGCAGCGCGTCGGAGTTCAGCACCCCCGCCCGGTAGAGGGTGAAGGGCGGGATGACGACGCCCTCCTCGTAGATGGTGCGGGCGTCGGTCGGCATGGACGACGGGGTCTTGCCGCCGACGTCGGACATGTGGCCGAACATCGAGCTCCACCCCACGAGGCGGCCCTCGTGGAAGATCGGCACCACCACGAGCCAGTCGTTGGCGTGGCTGATGGCCGCCCCGCAGGCGTAGGGGTCGGAGGTGAGCAGCACGTCGCCCTCCCCGATCTCCCCGTCGAAGCCGTCGAGGAAGTCCGGGATGGACAGTCCGAACTGGCCGACGACCATCTTGCCGCTGGGGTCGGCGATGAGCGGGAACTCGTCGTGCTGCTCGCGGATGCCGGGGCTCAGCGCGGTGCGGAAGAGCACCTCGTCCATCTCGTGGCGGGCGTTGCGCAGCCCGTTCTCGATGAGGTCGAGGGTGACCGGGTCGACGTCGACGCGGGGCAGCTCGTCGGTCGCGGTCTGGGTGATGGTGGCCATGGCTCAGCCCTCCTGGGTGGGGTTGATGAGCAGGCTCCCGGAGGCGTGGGTCAGCGCCTGGTGGCCGGGCAGCACGAGGGTGGTGGAGTCCATCTCGGTGATGACGGCGGGGCCGGTGACGACGTCACCCGCCCGCAGCGCCGCCCGGTCGAACACACCGGCGTCGACGAACGCGCCGTCGACGTAGACCGGGGCGGTCCGCTCCGGTGCGGGGCTGCCGTCGCCGTCGGGCAGGGTCGTCGGCTGCACGTGCGGGCGCGGCCCGGAGACGGTGGCGCGGGCGTTGACCAGCTCGTGGTCGGCGGGGACGAGGAAGCTGAACAGCCGCTCGTGGTCGGCGTCGAAGGCCGCCGCGACCTTCTCGAGCGCCGTTCCCGGGTCGTCGAGCCACGCCGGGTCGACAGGGACGGGGATGTCGAAGCCCTGGCCGAAGAAGCGGACGTCGACCTCGAGGCGGACCACCTGCTCCTCGGCCGGCACCCCCTGGGCGGCGATGCGCCCGGCCGTGGCCTCGCGCAGCTCGCCGAGGATGCGGGCCAGCTCGTCGCCGTCGAGGTCGCCGAAGCGGCGCAGGCAGGTGCGGGCGGACTCGTCGCGCACCGAGGTGGTGGCGTCCCCCAGGGCGCAGAGCACGCCGGGCGAGGGCGGGATGACCACGGGCCACGCCCCGGTGAGCTTGCCGAGGGCGTTGGCGTGCAGCGGTCCCGCCCCACCGAACGCGGTGAGCGCGAAGTCGCGGGGGTCGAAGCCCTGCTGCACGCTGACCAGCCGCAGCCCGCCGAGCATGTTCTCGTTGACGATGTCGATGATCCCCGCCGCGGCCGCCTCGGCGCTGGGCAGCCCGACGGCGTCGGCCACCGCCTGCACGGCGCGGCGGCTGGCCTCGACGTCGAGCGTGATCTCGCCGCCGGCCAGGCTCGCGGGCAGGTAGCCCAGCACGACGTTGGCGTCGGTCACCGTGGCCTCGGTGCCGCCCTTGCCGTACGCCGCGGGGCCGGGCTCGGCGCCGGCGGACTGCGGCCCGACGCGCAGCGCCTTGGTCAGCTCGGGGACGTGGGCGATCGAGCCGCCGCCGGCGCCGACGGTGCGGACGTCGACCGACGACGCCCGGACGGTGAGGTCACCGACCTGGGTCTCGCGGCCGATCCGCGGCTGCAGGCCCTGCACCAGGGCGACGTCGGTGGAGGTGCCGCCCATGTCGAAGGTGAGCAGGTCGGGCACGCCGCACTGCTCGGCCACCCACACCGCCCCGGTCACCCCGCCCGCGGGCCCGGACAGCAGCAGCGTCACCGGGTCCGACGCGGCGACCTCGGCGGCGGCGAGCCCGCCGTCGGAGCGCAGCACGGCCAGCTGGCCGCCGACCCCGCTGGACTCGAGCTCGCGCTGCAGCGACCCGACGTAGCGCGCCACCCGCGGCTGGACGTACGCGTTCGCGACGGTGGTGACCGTCCGCTCGTACTCCCGCATCTCCGGCAGCACCTCGCAGCTCAGCGAGACGGGCACGCCGGGCAGCTCCTCGGCCGCGAGCTCGGCCACCCGCCGCTCGTGGCGGTCGTCGGCGAAGGAGTTGATGAGGCTGACCGCCAGGGCCTCGATGCCGTTGTCGCGCAGGCTGCGCAGCGCGGCGCGGGTGGCCTCCTCGTCCAGCGGGGTCACCTCGGTGCCGTCGCTGGCCAGCCGGCCGGGCACCTCGACGGTGTTCTCCAGCGCGGCGAGGGGCTCCGGCTTGGGCCAGATGATCCAGCCGGCCAGCCCGCCGGGGACGAACGAGCGCGCGATCTGCAGCACCTGCCGGAAGCCCTCGGTGGTGACGAGGCCGACGGTCGCGCCGGCGCCCTCGAGGATCGCGTTGGTGGCCACCGTGGTGCCGTGCAGCACCGAGGCGATGTCACCGCGGGCCACCCCCGCCCGCCCGCACACCAGGTCGATGCCGTGCAGCACCCCGGTGGACTGGTCGGCCGGGGTGGACGCCGTCTTGGCGCGCCACGTCTCGCCGCTGTCCTGGTCGACGAGCAGGACGTCGGTGAACGTCCCTCCCACGTCGACGCCGAGTCGGTAGGTCATGCGGGCTCCTCCTGTGCTGCTGGGTCCGGGGCGGGGGTCGGGACGAGCTGGGCGCGGGCGGCGAGGACGTGGCTGCGCATGACCGACTCCGCCCACCCGCCGTCGCGCGCCTCGAGGGCGTCGCACAGCTCGCGGTGGTGGTGCTGGCTGCGGGCCAGGGCGTGGTCGGAGTAGCGGACGAAGGTGCGCATCACCACCGGCACGTGGATGACGGCGTCGACCATCGCCTCGAGCCGCGCGCTGCCCGCCACGCGCAGCAGCTCGTGGTGGAACCGGCTGTTCAGGGTGGTGAGCGCGTCGAGGTCGCGGGGCGCACCGGGCGGGATCGTCTGCTCCATCCGGGTGCACAGCGCGCGCAGGCCCGCGACGTCCTCCGGGGTGGCCCGCTCCGCCGCGCGCCGCGCCCCGAGGCCCTCCAGGACGGCGCGCAGCTCGAAGGTCTCCTCCAGGTCCTCGGCCGACCAGCTCGACACCCGGGCGCCGCGGTGGGCGAGGTGCTCGACGAGGCCCTCGGTGCCCAGGCGCGCCAGGGCCTCGCGCACCGGGGTGCGGCTCAGGCCCAGCTCCTCGGCCAGGGTGTCCTCCCGCAGCCGGGTGCCGGCGGGGCGGGTGCCGTCGAGGATCTCCGCGCGCAGGACGGCGTGCGCGCGCTGCGTGGCCGTCGTCACACCCGGACCGGTCATCCGCCGATCTTGTGTGCAATCCGGCGCGAAGTCCAGGGTCGTTCGGGACGTTCCCGTGACAGGTGGTCCGGTTGCATGCAATCGGGTGGCGTCGTCTCGCCCGGGGCCGCACCGGTGGCCCCGGCCTACCCTGGAGGCGTGCGCCTCGTCCTCAACGTCATCTGGCTCGTGCTGGCGGGCTTCTGGCTGGCCGTCGGCTACGTCGTGGCCGGCCTCGTCGCGTGCGTGCTCGTCGTGACCATCCCGTTCGGCATCGCGTCGTTCCGCATCGCGGCGTACGCGCTGTGGCCGTTCGGCCGCGAGGTCGTCGCCCGGCCCACCGCCGGCCTCGGGTCCGCCGTGGGCAACGTGCTGTGGCTGGTGCTGCTGGGCTGGTGGCTCGCGCTGGGCCACGTCGTCTCCGCCGTCCTGCTCGCGGTGACGATCATCGGCATCCCGCTGGCGTGGGCGAACCTCAAGCTGGTGCCGGTCTCGCTGCTCCCGCTGGGCAAGGAGATCGTCGACTCCGACGCGCTCGTCCCCCGCTACCAGGGCGCCCGGTGACCACCACCGGCCAGGACCGCCGCGCCCCGCTGCTCACCGCGGGCCTGGTCTGCTTCGGCCTGGGGCTGCTGGCCATCGTCGCGGTGTTCGTGGTCGCCGCCGCCACCGGGTCGGAGCCGCCGCTGGCCCTGACCCTGCTCTGGCTGCTCATGCCGCTGGGGCTGCTGCTGGCCGGGCTGCATCTCATGAGCGGGACGCGCTGGTGGGCCGGCGTGCTCGCCCGCGGCCCGCTGCCGGCGTGGTCGGCCGCCGACCGGGCGCGGCTGCACCGCCAGCTCACGGTGTTTCGGGTGGTGGCCGTGGCCGAGGCGGTCACCTGGGCGGGGCTGCTCGTCGGCATGGTGTTCAAGTACCTGGTGGTGCACGACGAGATCGGGGTGAAGATCTTCGGCCCGCTGCACGGGGCGGTGTTCTCGCTGTACGTGCTGACCACGCTGTGGGTGGCCGCGCCGCTGCGGTGGGGCCGGCTCTCCACCGTGATCGGGCTCGTGGCCTCGCTGCCGCCGTTCGGCACCGTGCTCTTCGAGCGCTGGGTGTCGAGCCGCGATCCCGTCAGCACCCTCGCCCGTCCCTGACCCGCGCCCCCTGGGCTCGCGCCGGGCGCACTATTCGCGGTCCAGCGCACCCGCCGGCCGCGCTCGGCGCACTATTCGCGGTCCAGCGCACCCGCCGGCCGCGCTGGGCGCACTTTTCGCGGCCCAGGGCGCTCCCGGGGCTAGGCGAAGGGGTCGGCCGTGCGGCCCACGAGGTCGGCCACCGAGTCCAGCACCGCGGTCGGCCGGTACGGGTAGCTCTCCACCGACTCCGGCGTCGAGATCCCGGTGAGCACCAGGATGGTCTGCAGCCCCGCCTCGAGCCCGGAGAGCACGTCGGTGTCCATCCGGTCGCCGATCATGAGGGTGTTCTCCGAGTGCGCCCCGATCTTGCGCAGCGCCGAGCGCATCATCAGCGCGTTCGGCTTGCCCACGTAGTA
The DNA here is from genome assembly GCF_054783215.1 of Rhodococcus aerolatus. Classification (NCBI taxonomy): domain Bacteria; kingdom Bacillati; phylum Actinomycetota; class Actinomycetes; order Mycobacteriales; family Nocardiaceae; genus Rhodococcus; species Rhodococcus aerolatus. Next base: position 39,356 of record NZ_BAAGQZ010000044.1, read on the forward strand.
CGGCGCCTTGCCGGTGGCGGCCGTGATGAGCGCAGCCACCGCCCCGGTCGCGGGCAGCGACCCGTCGCGCGACGGACCGGTGGTGTCGGGGTTGGTGGCGATGAACCGGGCCCCGCGCTCGACGAGCCGGATGGCCTGGGTGATGGCGGTGAACGAGTAGGTGCGGGTCTCCCCGAGCACCACGTAGTCGGGGTCGCGCTCGGTGAGCACGTAGCCGACGTCGTGCAGCGCCGTCGTCAGCCCCGACTCCCCCACCACGTACGCCGAGCCGCCGGGCCGCTGCTCCTGCAGGAACGCCGCCGTGGCCAGCGCCGAGGTCCAGATCGCACCCTCGGGCACGTCGAGACCGGTGGCCAGCAGGCGGGCCCGCAGGTCGCGCGGGGTGCGGATGGAGTTGTTGGTCAGCACGACGAACGGCACGCCGCGCCCGGTCAGCTCGGCCAGGAACGCGTCCGCCCCGGGCACCAGGTGGTCCTCGTGGACGAGCACGCCGTCCATGTCCATGAGGTAGGTCCAGCCGGCGGGGGCCGGCTCGCTCGCGGGGGTGCTGTCCTGGGTCGTCTCGGGGTCCACCCCCTCATCGTCCCAGCCCGACGAGGTCGTGGGCGAACCACGCGACGTCGTGCCAGCGGCCGAGCTTGTGGCCCGCCTCGGTGAACACCCCCACCGGGGTGAACCCGACCCGGGCGTGCAGCGCCTCGCTGGCCGGGTTGGGCAGGGCGACCCCGGCGAACGCCCGGTGCACCCCCAGCGCGGGCAGCCCGCCCAGCAGCGTCCGGTACAGCGCGCCGCCGAGCCCGCGGCCCCGCGCGTCCGGCGCCAGGTAGACGCTGGTGGAGACGGACGCGTCGTAGGCGGCGCGGGCGTTGAACACCCCGGCGTACGCGTAGCCCAGCACCGTGCCCGCCTCCTCGGCGACCAGCCAGGCCCGGGCGGCGTCGATCCGGCGCGCCACCTCGGCCGCGTCGGGGGCGACGGCCTCGAAGCTCACCGCGGTGCCCTCCACCCACGGCCGGTACACCGCGGCGCACCCCGGCGCGTCGGCCCGGGTCGCGGGACGGATCGTCGCGGACGGGACCACCGGGCCATCGTCCCCCGTCCGGCCACCCCTGGGCGCGCGGCCCGCGCGGCGGGCAGGATGCGCCGGGTGTCCGTTCCGGGGTGTTCGCCAGGTCCAGGTCCAGGTCCAGCTCGGCGCGGGCGACCGACCGCGGGGTGGTCGGCGTGCTGACCGAGTGGCTGCTGCTGGCCGTGGCCGTGGCCCTGGTGGCCGCGAACTCGCTGTTCGTGGCGGCCGAGTTCTCGATGGTGACCGCGGACCGCGCGGCGGTGGAGCGGGCCGCCGAGGGCGGGGACCGCCGCGCCGCGAGCCTGCGCACCGCACTGCGCTCGATGTCGACGCAGCTCTCGGGCTCGCAGCTGGGCATCACCGTCTCCAGCCTCGTGGTGGGGGCGCTGGCGGAGCCGTCCCTGGCCCGGCTGCTGCGCACCCCGCTGGGCCTGCTGGGCCTGGGCGGGGGTGCCGTCGTGACGGTGTCGGTGGTCGTCGCCGTCACGGTCGCGACCGCCTTCCAGGCCGTGCTCGGCGAGCTGGTGCCCAAGAACTGGGCCATCGCGGAGCCGCTGCGGGTGGGCCGGGTCGTCATCGGGGCGCAGCGCGCGTTCACCGCCGTCACCCGGCCGGTTATCGCCGTGCTCAACGGCAGCGCGAACGCCCTGCTGCGCGCCGGGGGCATCGAGCCCCGCGAGGAGCTGGCCTCGGCCCGCAGCCACCAGGAGCTGGGCAGCCTCGCCGCCCGCTCCGGCAGCGAGGGCACCCTCGACGCCCGCACCGCCGAGCTGGTGGAGCGGGCGACGAAGTTCAGCTCGCGGACCGCGGCCGACGTGATGACCCCCCGCGCCCGGGTGCGCACCCTCGGCGTCGACGACACCGCCGAGGCCGTCATCGCGCTCTCCGCCCGCACCGGCTTCGCCCGCTTCCCCGTGCTGCGCCACGGCGTCGACGACGTGCGCGGCGTCATCCACTTCAAGCACGCCCTGGCCGTGCCCGAGGCGGAGCGCGCCACCCGCACCGTCGGCGAGCTGGCCACGGTCGTGCCGGTGGCCCCGGCGACGATGCCGCTGGACGGTCTGCTGCGCGAGCTGCGGGCCAGCCCCACCCAGTGCGCCCTGGTCGTCGACGAGTACGGCGGCACCCACGGCCTGGCCACGCTGGAGGACCTGGTCGAGGAGATCGTCGGGGAGATCCAGGACGAGCAGGACCGGCCGCTGTCGCGGGTGCGCGAGCTCGAGGACGGCGGCTGGTCGCTGTCGGGCCTGCTGCGGCCCGACGAGGTCGAGGACCTCACCGGCCTGGAGCTGCCGGAGCCGGCCGAGACCGACACCCTGGCCGGGCTGCTCACCGAGCGGCTCGAGCGCCTCGCCCAGGTCGACGACGAGGTCGAGGTCGACGCCCGCGACACGGTCGGCACCGACGAGGACGGCCTGCCCACCCCGGTGCGGGTGGGCCTGCGGGTCACCCGGCTCGACGGGCTGCGGGTGGACCGGGTCCGCCTGGACCGCCGCGGCACCCCCACGGACGGCGCCACCGCCGACGGGGAGCAGGCGTGAGCGCCGGGCCTGCCGTCGTCGTCGCGCTGCTGCTGCTGGCGGGCAACGCCTTCTTCGTCGGCGCCGAGTTCGCCCTGGTCTCCGCGCGCCGCTCCCAGGTGGAGCCCCGCGCGCTCGAGGGCTCCCGCGCCGCCCGCACCACCCTCAAGGCGATGGAGCACGTCTCGCTGGTCATGGCGGGCTCGCAGCTGGGCATCACGCTGTGCTCGCTGGGCCTCGGTGCCGTCGGTGAGCCCGCCGTGGCCGCGCTGGTCGAGGTGCCGCTGCACGCCCTGGGCCTGCCCGACGGGCTGCTGCACCCGGTGTCGCTGGCCATCGCCCTGCTGGTGGTCGTCTACCTGCACATGGTGCTCGGGGAGATGGTGCCCAAGAACCTGGCCATCGCCGGGCCGGAGCGCGCCGCCCTGGTCCTCGGCCCGCCGATGTACGCGGTGGTGCGCGCCCTCAAGCCGCTCATCGTCGCGCTCAACGCGTCGGCCAACGCGGTGCTGTGGGTGCTGCGGGTGGAGCCGCAGGACGAGGTCGCCTCCAGCTTCACCGCCGAGGAGGTCGTCGGTCTGGTCGAGGAGTCCGGGCGCGAGGGGGCCATCGACGCCGAGGACCAGCAGCTCATCACCGCCGCCGTGCAGCTCGAGGAGGCCACCGCGGAGCAGGTGCTCATGCCGCTGGCCGACCTGGTCACCGTGGCGCCGGGCGCCACCGTCCGGGAGCTGGAGGAGCTCTGCGCGAGCACCGGCTTCTCCCGCTTCCCGGTGCGCGACGAGGACGGGGGGCTGAGCACCTACGTCCACGTCAAGGACCTGCTCGGCACCCCCGCGGAGCGCCGCGACGACGCCCTGGACCCCGACCGGGTGCGCCGGCTGGCCGACGTGGCGCCGGCCGACTCGCTGCGCGAGGTGCTGGGCCGGCTGCAGCACCGGGGCGCCCACCTGGCCCGGGTCCGCCGCGGCGACACCGGCGAGCTGGTGGGCCTGGTCGCCCTGGAGGACGTCGTGGAGGAGCTGGTCGGCGAGGTGGCCGGGCTGGCCGGGTCCCGCGAGGCCGGCTGACTCAGGACGGGTGGACCGCCACCTCGGTGGCCTTGACCGCGAACCACGCCCGCCCGCCGGGGACGAGCTCGAGCTCGGCGGCGGACGCGGCCGTGACGTCGGCCAGCAGGCCCGCCCCGGTGGGGCCGTCCGCCGCCCGCACCCGCACGAGGTCACCGCGCGGCTCCACCGAGGCGATCTCCACCTCGACGGCGTTGCGGGGGCTGCCGCCGGGCCGCCCGAGGTGCACCGCGACGGCCCGGGGGCCGAAGACCGCCACCGCGGGCGTGCCGGGCGCGCACCCGGGGCCGAGCACCCCCGCGACGAGCCCGCCCCCGGGCAGCCGGACCCCCTGGGCCTCGACCGTCCCGGCCAGGAGGTTCAGCCCCGACACCCGGGCGGCGAAGGCGCTGCGCGGCCGGGCGAGGACGTCGCGGGTCGGCCCGGCCTCGACCACCCGGCCCGCCTCCACGACCACCACCCGGTCGGAGAGCACCAGCGCGTCGAGCACGTCGTGGGTGACGAGCAGGGCGGCGCGGGCCTGCCCGGGGGTGCGCAGCACGGTGCGCAGCAGCTGGCGCAGCGCGGGCGCGGCGGTGACGTCGAGCGCCGCCATCGGCTCGTCGAGCAGCAGCAGCCGGGGGTCGGCCGCCAGCGCCCGGGCCACGGCCACCCGCTGCGCCTGCCCGCCGGAGAGCTGCGCGGGGCGCCGGTCGGCCAGCCCCGTGGCGTCGACGGCGGCCAGCCACCGGTCGGCCGCCACCCGGGCCGCGGCCCGCCCACCGCCGCGGCTGCGCGGCCCGAAGGCGACGTTCTCCCGCGCGGTGAGGTGGGGGAACAGCAGCGCCTGCTGGGCCAGCAGCACCACCCCGCGCCGGTGCGGCGGCACGTGGGTGCCCGCCGCTGCGTCGGCCAGGACCGTGCCGTCGAGGGTGATGCGGCCCCGGGTCGGCGCGAGCAGCCCCGCGACGAGCGAGAGCAGCGTGGACTTGCCCGCCCCGTTGGGCCCGAGCACGGCGACGACCTCGCCGGGGCCGACCTCGAGGTCCAGCTTGACGTCACGCCCGGCCAGCCCGGCGCGGACCACGAGCCCGCTCACCGCACGGCCTCCCGGCCGCGGGCGGCGACCACGACCACCACGGCCACCACGACGAGGACCAGCGAGAGGGCGACGGCCGCGTCGGGGTCGGTCTCGCGCTGCAGGTAGATCTCCAGCGGCAGGGTCCGCGTCACCCCCTGCAGGCTGCCGGCGAAGGTGAGGGTGGCCCCGAACTCGCCGAGCGCGCGGGCGAAGGCGAGCACCGCGCCGGAGACCAGGCCCGGCAGCACCAGCGGCAGCGTCACCCGCCACAGCACGGTCGAGGGCCGCGCCCCGAGCGTCGCGGCCACCGCCTCGTACCGGTGGCCCGCGGTGCGGACCGCGCCCTCCAGGCTGACCACCAGGAACGGCAGGGAGACGAAGGTCTGTGCCAGCACGACGGCGGTGGTGGAGAACGCGATCCGCAGGCCCAGCGCCTCCAGCGTGCCGCCCAGCAGCCCCACCCGGCCGAACGTGTAGAGCAGCGCGATGCCGCCGACGACGGGCGGCAGCACCAGGGGCAGCAGCACCAGCGACCGCAGCACCGACTGGCCGCGGAACCGGGTGCGGGCCAGCACCAGCGCCATCGGCACCCCCAGCACCACGCACAGCACCGTGCTGGCCGACGCGGTGCGCAGGCTCAGCGCCAGCGCCGCCCGGGAGGACTCCGAGGTGACCAGCGGCCAGAACTGCGACCACCGGACCTCGAGCACCACCGCGAGCAGCGGCAGCAGCACCAGCAGCGCCCCCACCGCGGCGGGCAGCAGCAGCCAGCGCGGCAGGGCCGTGTAGGGACGGGACGGGGCCGGGTGGGTGCGGGCCGGGTGGGTGCGCCTAGCCCTGCGCACCGGCGACCTCGACCACGACCGTGGTCGCCTTCACCACGGCCGTGGCGACGACGCCGGGCTCCAGGCCCAGCTCCCGGACCGCCTCGCTGCTCATGAGGGAGACCACGCGCTGGCGGCCGCAGGCCAGCTCGACCTGGGCCATGACGCCGTCGGCGACGACCTTGGTGACGAGGCCGACGAAGTGGTTGCGCGCGGAGCGGGCGACGCCGGACGGGTCGCGCGGCGAGCTGGCGTGCGAGACCGCGAGCCGGGCGAGGTCGGCGCCGTCGACGACGAGCCGGCCGGCCTCGTCCTTGTGGGCGCCCAGGGTGCCGCCGTCGACCCACCGCCGGACGGTGTCGTCGCTGACGCCGAGGAGGTCGGCGGCGTCGCGGATCCGCATCATCGGCACGATCGCCCACCCTAGGGCCGCACGTGCGACGGTGTCACGGGGCTGCCAGACTGCAGGACCGCACTGCGGGAACGGTCCGGACACAGCTGGGTTACCGTTCGTGTTGATCATCTGACCCAGGAGGGACGAGCGCGGTATGGCGAGCAAGACGGTCGTGGAGCTGATCGACGACCTGGACGGGGACGGGGTGGCCGAGGAGACGGTCAGCTTCGCCCTCGACGGGGTCGAGTACGAGATCGACCTGTCGGTCGAGAACGCGGGCAAGCTGCGCGACGACCTGGCGCACTGGGTCGACCACGCCCGCCGCACCTCCGGCCGCCGCTCGTCGGGCAGCCGCTCCGGCACGACCGTGCGCAAGGCCGCGGACCGCGAGCGGACCGCGGCCGTCCGGGAGTGGGCGCGCAGCAACGGCTACGACGTGTCGGACCGCGGGCGGATCCCCACCGCCGTGGCCGACGCCTACGAGGCCGCGCACTAGCCGTCCCCGCACGGGGCCTCCCCGTGTGGTCGGGGTCACGCCCGCGGTGGCACAGTGCGGAGCATGGACTTCGCCCCCTCCGCCACCGCCGTCGAGCTCACCGCCCGGATGCGCGCGTTCCTCGACGAGGACGTGCTGCCCGCCGAGGCCGGGTACGACGCGTGGCGCGCCGAGCGTCGCGGCACCCCCGGCGAGCACGAGCTGCCGCCCCAGGTCGAGACGCTCAAGGCCCGCGCCCGCGAGCTGGGGCTGTGGAACCTGTTCCTGCCCGCCGTCTCGGGGCTGTCCAACGTGGACTACGCCCAGCTCGCCGAGGTGACCGGCTGGTCGCCGGACCTGGCCCCGGAGGCGACGAACTGCGGGGCGCCCGACACGGGCAACATGGAGACCCTGCACCTGTTCGGCAGCCCGCAGCAGAAGGCGGAGTGGCTCGACCCGCTGCTCGACGGGCAGATCCGCTCGGCCTTCGCCATGACCGAGCCCCAGGTGGCCAGCTCGGACGCCACCAACATCGAGACGTCCATCCGGCGCGAGGGCGACGAGTACGTCATCAACGGGCGCAAGTGGTGGATCTCGGGCTCGGCCGACTCCCGCTGCGCCGTCTTCATCGTCATGGGCAAGACGGACCCCGAGGCGGCCCGGCACCGCCAGCAGTCGATGGTGCTGGTCCCCCGCGACACCCCGGGCCTGACCATCGAGCGCCACCTGCCGGTGTTCGGCTACCAGGACCAGCACGGGCACTCCCAGCTGCGCTTCGAGGACGTGCGGGTGCCGGTGAGCAACCTCGTCGGCGAGGAGGGCGGGGGCTTCGCCATCGCGCAGGCCCGCCTCGGCCCCGGGCGCATCCACCACTGCATGCGGCTGATCGGCATGGCCGAGCGCGCCATCGACCTCATGGTCCGCCGCGCCCAGGAGCGCGTCGCCTTCGGCCGGCCGCTCGCCGAGCAGGGCGTGGTGCGCGAGCAGATTGCCGAGAGCCGCCTGGAGGTCGAGCAGGCCCGGCTGCTGGTGCTCAAGACGGCGTGGCTGATCGACCACCACGGCGCGCGCGGCGCAGCCACCGAGATCGCGGGGATCAAGGTCATCACCCCCCGCATGGCGTGCCGGGTCATCGACCGGGCCATCCAGGTCCACGGCGGGGCCGGGGTCAGCGACGACACCCCGCTGGCCGGCTTCTACGCGGGCGCCCGCACGCTGCGGCTGGCCGACGGCCCCGACGAGGTGCACCTGCGCAGCGTGGCCCGCACCGAGCTGGGCAGGCACTGAGCACCCGGGGTGTCGACGCGGCCCCCGGGCGGGCGCGCCGGTGTGCGGTCGTCGTTAGGCTGGTCACATGAGCACCGTCGCGCTGGGACTGCCCAGCCCCGCCTCCACCGGGGGCGTGGGGCGCGACCCGGCGCGCCCGGCCACCGAGGCGCTCGTCGACTCCCACGGCCGCGTGGCCACCGACCTGCGCATCTCGCTGACCGACCGCTGCAACCTGCGCTGCACCTACTGCATGCCCGCCGAGGGCCTGGACTGGATGCCGTCGCAGGACGTGCTCACCGGTGAGGAGATCGTCCGCCTGGTCCGGCTGGCCACCGACCGCCTCGGCGTCACCGAGGTCCGCTTCACCGGGGGCGAGCCGCTGCTGCGCGCCGACCTCGTCGACGTCCTCGCCGCGTGCTCGGCGATGCCGCACCCGCCCGAGACGTCGCTGACCACCAACGGCCTGGCCCTGCGCCGCAAGGCCCCGGCCCTGGCCGCCGCCGGGCTGCACCGGGTGAACGTCTCGCTGGACACCGTGCGGCCCGAGGTGTTCGCGGCCATCACCCGGCGCGACCGGTTCCACGACGTGGTCGACGGGATGGCGGCCGCGGCCGAGGCCGGCATCACCCCGGTCAAGGTCAACGCCGTGCTGCAGCGGGGCGTGAACCACACCGAGGCGCCGGACCTGCTCGCCTTCTGCCTGGCCCACGGCTACGAGCTGCGGATCATCGAGCAGATGCCGCTCGACGCCCAGCACGCGTGGGAGCGCACCGAGATGGTCACCGCCGAGGAGATCCTGGCCTCGCTGCGGGCGCGCTTCACCCTCACCCCCGACGGCGAGCCCCGCGGCGCCGCCCCGGCCGAGCGCTGGCTGGTCGACGGCGGGCCCGGCACCGTCGGGGTCATCGCCTCGGTCACCCGGCCGTTCTGCGGGGCGTGCGACCGCACCCGGCTCACCGCCGACGGCCAGATCCGCAACTGCCTGTTCTCCGCCGGGGAGACCGACCTGCGCGCGCTGCTGCGCGGGGGCGCCTCCGACGACGAGGTGGCCGCGGCGTGGCAGGACGCGATGTGGGTCAAGCTGCCGGGGCACGCGATCAACGACCCGAGCTTCCTGCAGCCCGACCGCCCGATGAGCGCGATCGGGGGCTGACGTGGCGCAGACCGACACCGGCACCACCACCGGGGTCCGGGTCACCGTCCGCTTCTTCGCGGCGGCCCGGGCGGCCGCGGGGGCGGAGCAGGCCGAGCACGCGCTGCCCGCCGGGACGGCGTCGGTGGCGGACCTCGTGGTGACCCTGGGCGAGGGCCGGCCCGAGCTGGCCCGGGTGCTGGCGCGGTGCTCGTTCCTCGTCGACGAGGTGGCCGTGCGCGACCGGTCTGCGGCGCTGCGCGACGGCGCCGTGGTCGACGTGCTGCCGCCGTTCGCGGGCGGCTGAACAGGGACTTCACCGCCCCGATGTGATCTGCATCACATCACGGACGGGTCTCAGGACGGTGTCGACACGCCACCGGGGTGGGCCTGACCTGCACCGACGGGGTCGATCGCCGCACCCTCGACGCGTGTTACCCGTCCGAGACCTGGTCGTGCCCGCGACGTGACGCCACCCCGTTCGACCCGTACGGTCGCGTCCGGCCGGTGATCGCCGGCCACGAACGGACCGCAGCGCCAAAGCCTGCCCCGCGGCAACCGGATCGACCCCAGTGACCACCAGGGGCAGGCAGCGGGGGACCCACGTCCCACCGGACCGGCCACCGCCCCACCGGGCGGTGCCGGACCTCGGGGTGAAGCCCCACCGCCCTGCCCGGGCGGTGCGGCCGGGCGCCCTCCCAGCCCGAACCCGACAGCTGACCCCGCAGGCGCGCAATCGAGAGGAAACCAGAAACCTGATGACCCGTTACCACGGCCGCCACCGCAAGCCCGCCTCCAGCTCCCGCGTCGTCGCCCGCGTCGCCGTCACCGGTGCCCTCATCGGCGCCCCGGTCGCGCTGACCGCCGGCACCGCCAACGCCCAGTCGGGCAACAACTGGGACGCCGTCGCCCAGTGCGAGAGCGGCGGCAACTGGGGCATCGACACCGGCAACGGCTTCCAGGGCGGGCTGCAGTTCACCCCGAGCACCTGGGCCGCCAACGGTGGCACCGGCAGCGCGGCCAACGCCTCGCGCGAGCAGCAGATCGCCGTCGCCGAGAACGTCCTGGCCACCCAGGGCCCCGGCGCGTGGCCCGTGTGCGGCGCGAACCTGTCGTCCTCGGCCAGCTACTCCGGCACCAACACCGGCGGCTCCTCGCAGAGCAGCTCCAGCTACGACCAGGGCTCCAGCTACAGCAGCGGGTCCTCGAGCAGCCAGGGCTCCAGCAGCTACGAGAGCACCCCGCAGCAGAGCTCCGGCAGCAGCTACACCCAGTCGGCGCCGGTCCAGGCCGCCGCCCCCGCCGTCATCATGAACAAGGAGGGTGGCGACTACACCGTCAAGGAGGGCGACACCCTCTCCTCGATCGCCACCGCCAACGGCATCGCCGGCGGGTACACCGCCCTGTTCGAGAAGAACTCCGACGTCCTCACCAGCGCCGACATGATCTACGTCGGCCAGGTGCTGCTCGTCAACGGCTGATCCAGCCACCAGCTCCACCCCGACACCCCCGCCCGGTCCCCGGTGCGGGGGTGTCGTGCGTCCAGGGATCGGTGCGTGATGCACAGGTGCGTCGAGAGGCACGTGAGGCGCGCCGTGCTGATGTGCATCTGTGACCGGGACGACGTAGCGTCGTGTCCGGTTCGTGACAGGACGGACCACCCGGACCGCACGCCGAGCCCCGTCCCGCGGACCCCCGGGCACCACCCCAGCCGGATCCAGGGACGGGGACGGAGAACCCACCGCCCGGCTCGCGCCGGGCACCGGTCGCAGCGTCCCACGCCGCGACCTCGGGGTTGAGCCACCCCCCGGTGGCCGGGCGCCTCCCGGGCCCGCACCCGACAGCTGACTCCGCAGGCGACCCGAGAGGACCCCGATGTCGAGCTACCGAGGCCGCCACCGCAAGCCCACCACCACCTCCCGCGCCGTCGCCCGCGTGGCCGTGACCGGCGTCGTCGCCGGCGTGCCGCTGGCCATGGCCGCCGCCCCCGCGTCCGCAGCCCCCGACTCCGACTGGGACCGCCTGGCGCAGTGCGAGTCGAGCGGCAACTGGGCCATCAACACCGGCAACGGGTTCTACGGCGGGGTGCAGTTCACCAACTCCACCTGGCTGGCCTTCGGCGGCGGGCAGTTCGCGCCCCGCGCCGACCTCGCGACCCGCGAGCAGCAGATCGTCATCGCCGAGCGCACGCTGGCCGGCCAGGGCTGGGGCGCCTGGCCCGCCTGCTCGCAGCGGCTCGGCCTCACCGCACCCCCGACGCTGCGCGACGCCCCGTCCGCCGTCCCGGCCCCCGCGCCCGCCCCGGCGGCCGACCCGTTCGCCGCGTTCAACGACGGGCTGCGCTTCTACGTGGTGCAGCTGGGCGACACCATCAGCTCCATCGCCGCCTCGCTCGGCCTCCCGCAGGACCTGCTGGTCCAGCTCAACGCGTGGCTGAGCGGCAACATCAACGCGATCTTCCCGGGCCAGCAGATCGTCATCGGCTGACCCGACCGCACGCCACCACGGCAGGTAGCGGGCTTCCTGCCCCCCACGGGCCCTCCCGGGGGCAGGAAGCCCGCTCCCTGCCCGGGGCGGTCAGGCGGAGCCGACCCACTCGTCGGTGCCGTCGTCGAACTGCTGGCGCTTCCACACCGGCAGCCGCGCCTTCACCTCGTCGACCAGCAGGGCGCACGCGGCGAAGGCCGCGCCCCGGTGCGCGGCGGACACCGCGCACGCCAGCGCCACGTCCCCGACCACGAGCGGGCCCACCCGGTGCGACACCGCCACCGCGATGACGCCCTCGGACCGCTCGGCGACGTCGGCCGCCACCTCGGCGACCAGGGCACCGGCGCTGGGGTGCGCCTCGTAGTCCAGGGCGTGCACCCCGCGGCCGTCGTCGTGGTCGCGGACGACGCCGGCGAAGCTCACCACGGCCCCCGCGGCGTCGTCGGCCACCATCGCCTCGTGGCCCGCGACCGAGAGCTCGTCGGTGGTGACGGCGGTGTGGACGACCCGCGCGCTCACCGGTGGTCCCCGCCGCGCAGCTGGTCCAGCGCGTGCGCGAGCACCGGGTCGAGCACGGCCAGGCCGTCGCGGACGCCCCCGGTGGACCCGGGCAGGTTGACCACCAGCGTGCGTCCTGCCACCCCGGCGACCCCGCGGGACAGGATCGACGTCGGCACCGCGTCGGAGCCCGAGGCGCGCACCGCGTCGGCGATGCCCGGCACCTCGTAGTCGAGCAGGGGCCGCGTCACCTGCGGGGTGAGGTCCGTCGGGCTGATGCCGGTGCCGCCGGTGGTGAGCACCAGGTCGACCCCCGCCCGGATCGCGGCCAGCAGCGCCTCGGCCACGGGCTCGCCGTCGGGCACCACCTGCGGCTCGCCGACCTCGTGACCGCGCTCGCGCAGCCAGGCCACGATCACCGGGCCCGTCCGGTCCTCGTAGACCCCGCTCGACGCCCGGTTCGAGGCGACGACCACCGCTGCCGTGCTACCCACGTGACCACTCCCCGCTCTTCCCGCCGGCCTTGCTGACCACCCGGACCCCGTCCATCACCGCGCCGGGGTCCACGGCCTTGACCATGTCGTGCAGCGTCAGCCCCGCCACGGCCACCGCCGTCAGCGCCTCCATCTCGACCCCCGTGCGGCCGGTGGTGCGCACGGTGGCCGTCACCTCGACGCTGGACTCCCCCAGCGCCAGATCCACGACCACGCCGGTGACGGGCAGCGGGTGGCACATCGGCACCAGGTCGGGGGTGCGCTTGGCGGCCATGATCCCGGCGATCCGCGCGGTGGCCAGCGCGTCGCCCTTGGGCAGGCCCTCGCTGGAGATCAGGCCGACCACCTCGGCGGTGGTGCGGAAGGTGCCCGTCGCGGTGGCGGTGCGGGCGGTGACGGCCTTGTCGGTGACGTCGACCATCCGGGCGGCACCGGTGGCGTCGGTGTGGCTCAGCCGGGCGTCGGTCATGGCGCCGACTCTAGGCGCGCGGTCCGGGCCTCCGGTGGCCGCGGTGGGACGCGCGGCACCACCGGATCGGACCACGGGGGCCCCTGGTCCGGTCGGGGGCCGGAGGAACGGGCACGGCGTCCCCCGGACCGGTCGGGCGTCGGTCAGGCCTCGTCGAGCTCGGGGATGCCGCGCTCGTCGGCCTCCGCGGCCGCCTGGGCCGGGTCGAGGCCCTCCTCCGCCGCCGCCCGCACCGCTGCGGCCACCGCGGGGGCGACGGACGTGTCGAACACGCTGGGGATGATGAAGCTCGCGTTGGGCTCGGCCACCACGTCGGCGATCGCGGCCGACGCGGCCACCATCATCCCGTCGGTGATGTCGCGGGCCCCCGCGTCGAGCAGGCCCCGGAAGATGCCCGGGAACGCCAGCACGTTGTTGATCTGGTTCGGGTAGTCGCTGCGGCCGGTGGCGACGATCGCGGCGTGGCGCTGCGCGGCGGCCGGGTCGACCTCCGGGTCCGGGTTGGCCAGGGCGAAGACGATCGCGTCGTCGGCCATCGTGGCCACCTCGTCGGCGCCGAACAGCCCGGGCGCGCTGACCCCGATGAACACGTCCGCGCCGACGAGGGCCTCGGCCAGGGTGCCGGTGCGGCCCTCGGCGTTGGTGTGCGAGGCGATCCAGGCGAGGTTGTCGTCCATGCCCTCGCGGCCGGAGTGCACGATGCCGTCGACGTCCACGGCCGTCACCGAGGCCGGGGCCAGCGGCAGCAGCAGCCGGATGATCGCGCTGCCCGCGGCGCCGACCCCGCACACCGTCACCCGGACGTCGTTCATCTCCTTGCCCACCACCCGCAGCGCGTTGCGCAGCGCGGCCAGCACCACCACCGCGGTGCCGTGCTGGTCGTCGTGGAAGACGGGGATGTCGAGCATGTCGCGCAGCCGGGCCTCGATCTCGAAGCAGCGGGGCGCGGCGATGTCCTCGAGGTTGATGCCGCCGTAGACGGGGGCGATGAGCTGGACCGTGCGGATGATCTCCTCGGTGTCCTGGGTGTCCAGGCACACCGGCCAGGCGTCGACGTCGGCGAACTTCTTGAACAGCGCCGCCTTGCCCTCCATGACCGGCAGCGCTGCGGCGGGGCCGATGTTGCCGAGGCCGAGCACGGCGGAGCCGTCGGTGACCACGGCGACGGTGTTGCGCTTGATCGTCAGCCGGCGGGCGTCCTCGGGGTGGTTCGCGATGGCGGTGCACACCCGGGCCACCCCGGGGGTGTAGGCGCGGGAGAGGTCGTCGCGGGTGCGCAGCGAGACCTTGGAGCTGACCTCGATCTTGCCGCCGAGGTGGATGAGGAAGGTGCGGTCGGAGACCTTGCGCACCCGCACCCCGGGCAGCGAGCCCAGGTGGTCGGTGATCTGCTGCGCGTGCTCCTCGGAGGTGGCGTTGCAGGAGATGTCGACGACGATCGAGCGGGTGTGGGACTCGACGACGTCGAAGGCCGTCATGACCCCGCCCTGCTCCCCGATCGCGGTGGTCAGGTCACCCGCGGCGCTCACCGAGGCGGGGGCCTCGAGCCGGACGGTGATGGCGTAGCCGGGACCGGGCAGGGACATGTTCGGACGACCTCCAGGGCGCGACGAGCGGGGCCGCTCGACCCTAGGCCCGTCCGGGGGCCCGGTGAGGCTACCGACCGGTAGGGCCGGGTTGCGTGCGTTGAGTTCGCCCGCGGGGCCGGCCGACTACCGGTTGATCTCGGTGTGCGGGTGGTCGTAGGGCACCTCGGGCAGCGGGAACTCCACGTCCCCGAACGGCGAGAGGCCACCCGCGACCGGCGAGGCGAGCTCGGTCACCGCGTGCTCCCCGTCGGGCAGCGTCGGCCAGCCCTGGTCGACGAACTGACGGCTGCGCTTCTCGTCCTTCTTGGCCACGCCCCCCAGTGTCCCAGGCCCCGCGCCGCGGCGTCCAGCCGGCTCCTCGGGCGGTCGGTGTCGGCACCCGCGGCTACCGTGAGCAGCGATGACCGACCCCGAGAGCCTCGCCGCCTGGCTGGCCGAGCGCACCGACGACGAGCTGGTCGAGCTGCTCGCGCTGCGGCCCGACCTGGGCGTCCCCCCGCCCGCGGACTCCCGGGTGCTCGCCACCCGGGCCGCGTTGCGCGCCTCGGTGTCCCGCGCCGCCGACGAGCTCGACGCGTTCACCCTGGCCACCCTCGAGGCCGTCGTCGTGGCCGGGGGCGGGGGGCCGGTGGACGCCGCCGAGGTGGTGGCGCTGCTCGGCCCGGACGTCGACCCCGCCGCCGTCGAGCGGGCGCTGGCCGCGCTGCGCGAGCGCGCCCTGGTGTGGGGCCTCGGCGACGACACGTCCCCGCTGCAGGTCGTCCCCGGGGCGCGGGAGGCCGCCCACCGCGGCGCCGCCCGCTTCGGCCGCTGGTCGCACGCGCTGGCCGACGTCGACGTGCCCGCCCTGGTGGCCACGCTGCCCGAACCGCAGCTGCGGCTGCTGCAGGCGCTGGCCACCGGCTCCCCCGTCGGGCGCACCCGCGATGCCGCCGCGGGTGCCCCCGCCGACCGCCCCGTGCCGCAGCTGCTGCGCGCCGGGCTGCTGGTGCGCATCGACGACGAGACCGTCGAGCTGCCCAGCCAGGTCGGCAGCGCGCTGGTGGCCGACCCGCGCACCACCGCGGTCAGCCCGCCCAGCACGGCCCCGGCGCCCGGGGGTACCCGCGTGCCGGTGGCCGACGTCGACGCCGCCGCCGGGGGCGAGGCCCTGGAGCTGCTGCGCCACGCCGATCAGGTGCTCGACGCGCTCGGTGAGGCCCCCGCGCCGGTGCTGCGCTCGGGCGGGCTGGGGGTGCGCGAGCTGCACCGCGTGGCCAAGGCCGCCGAGCTGTCCGACGCCCGCACGTCGTTCCTGCTCGAGGTGCTCCACGGGGCCGGCCTGCTCGCCGTGGGCGACGCCGGCGAGGCCGAGGTCAGCTGGGCGCCGACGACGGTGGTGGACACCTGGTCGGTGGCCGAGCCGGGGGCCCGCTGGTCGGTGCTGGCCCGGGCGTGGCTCGACCTGCCGCGGCTGCCCGGCCTGCACGGCCGCCGCGACGGCAAGGACCGCCCGCTCGGGGTGTTCGCCGAGGAGATGGGCTCCCCGGGCGCCCCCCGCGACCGCCGCCGGGTGCTGGGCGTGCTGGCCGAGCGGCCCACCGGGACGGTGCTCGAGGCCACCGCCGTGGAGGAGGTCCTGGCGTGGCTGCGGCCGCGCTGGGGCGGGCGGCTGCGCACCCAGCTCATCGGCTGGGTCCTCGACGAGGCGGGCACCCTCGGCCTGCTGGGCCGCGGCGCGCTCTCCACCCCCGGCCGGGCCCTGCTCGACGGTCCCGACGCCCCGCCCGCGTCCCGCGAGCAGCCCGACGCCGCGGCCGCCGCCGCCATGGCCGCCGCGCTGCCCGCCCCCGTCGACCACGTGCTGGTGCAGGCCGACCTCACCGTGGTGGCGCCCGGGCCGCTCGAGCCCGAGCTGGCCCGCGAGGTCGCCCTCGTCGCCGACGTGGAGTCCGCCGGGGCCGCGACCGTCTACCGGGTGGGCCCGGACTCGGTGCGCCGCGCGCTCGACGCCGGGCGCGGCGCCGCCGAGCTGCACGCGCTGTTCGAGCGCCGCTCCCGCACCCCGGTGCCGCAGGCGCTGACCTACCTCATCGACGACGTCGCGCGCCGCCACGGCCGGCTGCGCGCGGGCGTGGCCTCGTCGTTCCTGCGCTCCGACGACCCGGCGCTGCTGGCCGAGGTGCTGGCGTCGTCCGTCGCCGCCGACCTGGGCCTGCGGGGCATCGCCCCCACCGTGGCGGTGAGCGGGGTCCCGCTGCACGACGTGCTCACCGCGCTGCGCGGCGCCGGGTTCGCCCCCGCGGGCGAGGACGCGTCGGGCTCGGTGCTCGACCTGCGCCCCGCCGGTGCCCGGGTGGCCGCCCGCCCGCCGCGGCGGCGCAGCCCCGGCTCCGGGCAGCCGGGCGAGGCCCAGCGCCTCGGGGTGGTGCAGGCGCTGCGCGCGGGTGACCGGGCGCTGGCCGCCACCACCTCGCAGCGCCTCGTCACCGACGGCACCCGGGCGAGCGGGCTGGCCACCCTGGACGTGCTGACCCGCGCCACCCGGGAGCGCCGCAGCCTGGCGCTGGGCTACGTCGACGAGAACGGCGTGGCCAGCCAGCGCGTGCTGGACCCCATCAGCGTGGGTGGCGGGGTGCTCACGGCGTACGACGCCGGGTCGGGCGCCGTGCGCCGCTACGCGCTGCACCGCATCACCTCGGTGGCCCTCGCCGGCTGACGCGGCAGCGCGCCGGGCCGCGACGGTGGATGATGGAGGGCTGCCCCACCCGGGCACACCGAGATCGGGAGGAACTGCGTGACCGACGGACCGCTCATCGTCCAGTCCGACAAGACGCTGCTGCTGGAGGTCGACCACCCGCAGGCGGGGGCGGCCCGGCAGGCCATCGCCCCGTTCGCCGAGCTCGAGCGCGCGCCGGAGCACGTCCACACCTACCGCGTCACCCCGCTGGCGCTGTGGAACGCCCGCGCGGCGGGCCACGACGCCGAGCAGGTCGTCGACGCGCTGGTCAGCTTCTCCCGCTACGCGGTGCCGCAGCCGCTGCTGGTCGACATCGTCGACACCATGGGCCGCTACGGCCGGCTGCAGCTGGTGAAGAGCCCGGTGCACGGCCTGGCCCTGATCAGCCTGGACCGCGCCGTGCTCGAGGAGATCCTGCGGCACAAGAAGATCGCGCCGATGCTGGGCGCCCGCGTGGACGACGACACCGTGCTGGTGCACCCCTCGGAGCGGGGCCGGCTCAAGCAGCAGCTGCTCAAGGTGGGCTGGCCCGCGGAGGATCTCGCGGGCTACGTCGACGGCGAGGCGCACCCCATCGAGCTCGACACCGAGGGCGACGGGGAGTCCCCCGCCTGGCACCTGCGCGACTACCAGGAGATGGCGGCCGACTCGTTCTGGGCCGGCGGCTCGGGCGTCGTGGTGCTGCCCTGCGGCGCGGGCAAGACGATGGTCGGCGCCGCAGCGATGGCCCGGGCCAAGGCGACCACGCTGATCCTGGTGACGAACACCGTCGCGGGCCGGCAGTGGAAGCGCGAGCTCGTGGCCCGCACCTCGCTGACCGAGGACGAGATCGGCGAGTACTCCGGGGAGCGCAAGGAGATCCGCCCGGTGACGATCGCCACGTACCAGGTGGTGACGCGCAAGTCGAAGGGCGAGTACCGCCACCTGGAGCTGTTCGACTCCCGCGACTGGGGCCTGGTCATCTACGACGAGGTGCACCTGCTGCCCGCCCCGGTGTTCCGGATGACGGCCGACCTGCAGTCGCGGCGCCGCCTGGGCCTGACCGCGACGCTGGTTCGCGAGGACGGCCGCGAGGGCGACGTGTTCTCCCTCATCGGGCCCAAGCGCTACGACGCGCCGTGGAAGGACATCGAGGCACAGGGCTGGATCGCGCCGGCGGACTGCGTCGAGGTGCGGGTGACGCTGACCGACGCGGAGCGCCTGGCCTACGCCACGGCCGAGCCGGAGGAGCGCTACAAGCTGTGCTCCACGGCGCGGACCAAGCTGCCGGTGGTGCAGTCGATCCTCGACCGCCACCCCGGGGCGCCGACGCTGGTCATCGGGGCCTACCTCGACCAGCTCGACGAGCTCGGCCAGGCCCTCGACGCCCCCGTCATCCAGGGGTCGACGTCGAACAAGGAGCGCGAGAAGCTCTTCGACGCGTTCCGCCGGGGCGAGATCACCGTGCTCGTGGTGAGCAAGGTGGCGAACTTCTCCATCGACCTGCCCGAGGCGTCGGTGGCCGTGCAGGTGTCGGGGACGTTCGGCTCGCGGCAGGAGGAGGCGCAGCGCCTGGGCCGGCTGCTGCGGCCCAAGCACGACGGCGGGCAGGCGCACTTCTACTCCGTCGTCGCGCGGGACACCCTCGACGCCGACTACGCCGCGCACCGGCAGCGCTTCCTGGCCGAGCAGGGCTACGCCTACCGCATCACCGACGCCGACGACCTGCTGGGCCCGCCGATCCCCGACGTCGGCTGACGCCCTCCCCGGCCGTTGGAGTGCCAGTGGTGGTCATTCCCACCGGGTGACGACCATTGGCACTCCAACCGCGGTGGGGCACAGTGGTGGGGCATGGGCACCCGACCTGCACGCACCCTGGCCGTCACCATCGACCGTCCGCCGGGCGACGTCCTGGCGTTCGTCCGCGACCTGCAGCAGCTGCCCCGCTGGGCGCCGGGCATGGCCCGCGACGTCCGGTGGGAGGACGGCCGCTGGCTGGTCACCACGGCCGCCGGCGGCGAGGTCCACGTGGAGTTCTGCCCCGAGAACGACCTGGGGGTGGCCGACCACCGGGTGCGCGACGCCGACGGCCTCGACCTGACGGTGCCGCTGCGCGTGGTGGCCAACGGCGACGGCGCGGAGGTGGTGCTCACCGTCGTGGGCGACCTCGGCGGGGACCTCGAGCGCGACGCCGACGCGGTGCGCGCCGACCTCGACCGGCTGCGCCGGGTGCTCGAGGACCGCGACTAGCCCGACCCGCCCCAGCGGCGCACGGCGTGGTGGGCCTCGGCGACGTCGCGCAGCACGTCGAGCAGCCGGCCGTAGACCACCTTGCCCACGACCACCTGGGCGAGCATGTCGGCCGGGTCGTCGGCGTCGATCGCGGCGATGTCGGACGCCCCGAGCTCGTCGGCCACCCGGGCGTAGCTGCGCACGTGCTCCTCGATCGGTCCCGGGCCCTCGCGCTCGAACTCCAGCGCCGTCGCCAGCACCTCCGTCAGGCGCGCGTAGGAGTCCGAGCCCGGCGGCAGCGCCCAGCCGTGCGCGGCGAGCAGGTCGTCCGCGAGCCGGGTGGCGCGGTCGTCCTGCGCGTGGGCCGGGCCGCGCGGTGCGGGCGCCAGCGCGGCCACCCCCGAGCCCACCAGCTCGAGCCCCGGGCCGCCGGACTCCAGCACCTCGACGAGGCCGCGCAGCCGGTCGATGGGCACCTCGCCGACCTCGCGGAGCAGGCGCAGCAGGCGCAGCCGCCGCAGGTGCTCGTCGTCGTAGTCGGCCCGCGTCGCGCTGCGCAGCCGTCCCGGGGGCAGCAGGCCCTCGCGCAGGTAGTACTTCACCGTGCCGACCGGCAGCCCCGCCGCCTCGGCGAGCGCACCCAGCCCGTAGGACCCCGGGGTTGACGTCATTGATGGATAGTGCCACTCTCCAACTAGGAAGTAGCACTACCCAATCAACCCTGGAGCCCGCCGTGACCGCCACCCTGCCGCCCGCCTACCGCGGCGCCGAGACCCGCACCACCCGGGGTGTCGTCGCCGGCGTCGCCTCCGCCGACCTCCCCGAGGAGACGGTGCTGTTCCTCATCGGCATGCGCGTGAACCGGCTGCGCCGGCCGGACCGCTGGGTGCCGGTCGCCACGGCGATGGGCACGATGCTGCGCGAGCTGCTCACCCAGGACGACTCCCCGCTGCTCGGGGCCCGCAGCTGGCTCTCGGGCCGCGACATCATGACGGTGCAGCACTGGCGCTCGGCCGAGGAGCTCGGCCGGTTCGCGACGAACCCGGAGCACTTCCACGCCACCGCCTGGCGCGACTTCAACCGGAAGGTCGCCGCCACCGCCGACGTCGGCATCTGGCACGAGACCTACGTCGTCGGCCCGGACCAGGTGGAGACGCTGTACGGCAACATGCCCGCGTTCGGGCTCGGTGCCGCCCACGGCCTCGTGCCGGTCGGGAGCCGCCGCCGCACGGCCGCCACCCGGCGGGTGCACGACTCGGCCGGCGGTCTCGAGGTGGGGCGCCAGGCCTGATCAGTCGTCCGGGTCGGCCGCCCAGGCGGGGTGGTGCCGCCGCGCCCACGCCGGGCCGACGCGCCCGGTGCGCATGCCGTACCGCGCCTCGGGGTCGTTCTGCGCCTGCCAGGCGTGCCCGGCGACGAGGAGGCCGAACAGCAGCGCGGTGACGTCGTGGACGAAGGTCGCCCCCGTGCGCTGCGCCACCGGGGCCGGCCACGTCCAGGCCATGATCGAGCCGGTGCCCAGCAGGACCAGCAGCGAGGCCCCGCTCAGGGTGGTGTTGAGCTTCTGGCCGGCGTTGAACTTGCCGACCTCCCGGTTGCGGGCCCGCACGGCCCGGTCGGCGAGCCACAGCCGGTCCCGGGTGTCCATCCGGTTCAGCCGTCCCAGGTCGGCGCGGTACGCCTTCGAGGCGAGCCCGCCGAGCAGCGGCACCACGAGCGCGACGCCCGCCCACACGTGCAGGAACGTCACCACCGGCCGGTGCCCGACCAGGGTGGCCAGCGGCTCGAGGTAGAGCACCGCCGCGGTGAGCACGCAGACGCCGACGAGCACGGCTACGCTGCGGTGCACCAGGCGCTCGGCCCGGGTGAAGCGGAGCAGGTCCGGCTCGTCGCTCACGTCGGCGAGTCCTGACGGCCGTTGCTGGCGCCCACGGTGCCGTCGACGTCGTAGCCCCGGCGCTTCCAGTACCCGTCCACCTGCCCGCGGGTCACGGTGATGCCGGAGAGCCACTTGGTGCCCTTGTAGCCGTACATCGACCCGACGTGGGTGCGCACCGGGCCGCCGTGGTCGTGGGTGACGGGGGCGCCGAGCATCGACGTGGCCACGATCGCGTCGGAGGCCCGGGCCTGGGCCATGGTCAGGCTCTCGGTGTAGGTGCCGTCGAACGAGGTGAAGGTGACGCCGTCGGCACCGTCCTGCGCGCCGGCCGCGTCGAGCAGGGTGGCCACGGCGACCCCGGAGAAGGCGACGTCGAGCACCCGCCACCCGGTGACGCACTGGAAGTCGCGGGTGTAGCCGGTCTGCGGCAGCGTGGCGAGGTCGTCGAGGGAGTACGACCCGGGGCGCTGGACCAGGCCGTCGACGGTGAGCCGGTAGGTGGCCGGGTCGGCGGGGGTCACGGCGCCGGTGACGGAGTAGAAGCGGAACTCGTTGCCCAGCGGCAGCAGCGCGGTCAGCCCGGTGGGGTCGCGCAGCTGGACGGGGGCCAGCGCCTCGCTCAGGCCGCGCTGCACCGGGGCACCGACGGCCACCCCGAGCGCGCCCAGCCCGACGAGGCCGAGGAACACGCGCCGCCCCACCGGCGCCCCCCGCTCGTCCCCCACGCCCCCGACGGTACGCACCCCCGGACGTGCGTCCAGCGGGCTCGATGCACGCACCGGGGGTCCGGGAGTGCATCGAGCCCGCTGGATGCCGAGCGGGCCGAGAGGGTTACTTCTTGCGCATGACCAGCCAGACGACCAGCCCGCCGACCACGGCCGCACCGGCCACGGGGGCGACGCGCTTGGCCACGGCCGAGCCGCCGGAGTCCAGCAGGTCGATCGCGTCCGGCGTGGGCGGGTAGTTGACCGGCTTCTTCGCCGCCGGCGCGGGCGTGGCCGGGGCCGCCGAGGGCGTCACCGTCCCCGCCCCCGTCGACGGACCGCCGACACCACCCGCGGTCGACGCCGCCGACGGGGTGCCCGCCAGCGTCGACGCCGCCCCGTCGGTGACGGGGGCCGCCGGGGCCTCGGTAGCCGCCGCCGGCTCGGACGCCGCCTCCTGCTCGGCCCCGAGACGCTGGCCGAGGCAGTCCGCGAACTGCCCGATGATCTTCCCGCCGACCTCGGCGATGAGACCGCGGCCGAGCTGGGCCGGCTTGCCCGTGATGGACAGGTCGGTCAGCACGACCACGTCGGTCTTGTCGTCACCGTTCGCGGTCAGCGTGGCCGTCACCTTGGCGCTGGCCTGGCCGTTGCCGCGCGAGTCCTTGCCCCGGGCGTCGATCACGGCCCGGTGCGCGGCCTCGTCGGTCTCGACGAACTCCCCCACGCCCTTGTAGAGCATGGCGATCGGGCCCAGCTTGACCTTGACCGTGCCGGTGAACGTGGTGTCGGTCGAGTCGGTCAACGTCGCACCGGGGAAGCACGGGGCCACCCGGTCCGGCTCGTTGAACGCCTTCCACACCACGTCGATCGGCGCGTCGACGGAGAAGCTGTGCTCGAGGTCCATCAGCTGACCCCGGCTGCCGCGGTCAGCGCCCGGCCCGTGAGGACCCCGGCCAGGTGCGACCGGAAGTCGGCGTCGGCGCCGATGTCGGACCCCGGCGACGTGCCCTCGGCGGCGTGGGCCGCGGCGGCGGTGATCGCCTCCGTCGTGGCCGGCTGGCCGACGAGCGCCTGCTCCACGGCCGCCGCCCGCAGCGGGGTGGAGCCCATGTTGGTCAGCGCCACCTTGGCCTCGGCGATGGTGTCGCCGTCGAGGCGCACCGCCGCGGCCACGGCCACGATCGACCAGGCCTGGGCGACCCGGTTGAGCTTCTCGTACCGCGCGCCCCACCCGGTGTGCTTGGGGATGCGGATCGCGGTGAGCAGCTCGGTCGGCTCGAGGGCGGTGGTGAAGATGTCGACGAAGAAGTCCTTCGCCGCCACCGTCCGCTGCCCGTCGGGCCCCGTGATGACCATCTCCGCGTCGAGCGCGAGGACGGGGGCGCCGAGGTCGCCGGCCGGGTCGGCGTGGGCCAGGGCCCCGCCGAGGGTGCCGCGGTGGCGGATCTGCGGGTCCGCCACCGTCGAGGTCGTCAGCGCCAGCAGGGCGGCGTGCTCGCCGACCAGCGGGTCACCGATGACGTCGTGGTGGGTGGTCATGGCGCCGATGACGATGGCGTCACCGTCGTCGCGAACACCCTTGAGCTCGCTGACCCGCGACAGGTCGATGACCACGCTGGGGTCGGCCATGCGCAGCCGCAGCACCGGCAGCAGGCTCTGCCCGCCGCCCAGGACCTTGGCGTCCTCACCGCCGTCGGCGAGGGCCTGCAGCGCCTCGGCGACCGTGGTGGGGGCGACGTACTCGAACGGTGCGGGGATCATGCCTGGGCTCCCGGGGTGGACTGGTCGACGTTGGAGGAGGAGTCGGTGCTGCCGAGGCCGCCGCCGGCCTCCGGGGTGTCCTGCCCGCCGGGGCCACCCGAGCCGAGGGTGCCCTTGGCCTGCTGGATGGCCCGCCACACGCGCTGCGGGGAGCAGGGCATCTCGACGTCGGTGACGCCGAACTGCCGGACCGCGTCGAGCACCGCGTTGACCACGGCGGGGGTCGAGGCGATGGTGCCCGCCTCGCCGACGCCCTTGACGCCCAGCGGGTTCGAGGTGGCCAGGGTCTCGGTGCGGTCGACGTTGAAGAACGGCAGGTCGACCGCCGACGGGACCAGGTAGTCGGCCAGGGTGCCGGTGAGCAGGGTGCCCGACTCGTCGTGCACGGCCTCCTCGTAGAGCGCCTGGGCGATGCCCTGGGCGAGCCCGCCGTGGATCTGGCCCTCGACGATCAGGGGGTTGACCACGGCGCCGATGTCGTCGACGCAGGTGTAGTTGCGGATCTTGGAGAACCCGGTGTCGGTGTCGACCTCGATGGCGCAGAGGTGGGTGCCGTGCGGGTAGTTGAAGTTCTCCGGGTCGAAGGTGGCCTGCGAGTCGAGGCTCGGCTCGATGCCGTCGGGGAGGTTGTGCGCCGCGAACACGGCGAGCGAGATGTCGCCGAGCGCGACCCCCGCGTCGGTGCCCTTGACGGAGAACTTCCCCTCCGCGAACTCCAGGTCGTCGACCGAGCACTCGAGCAGGTGCGCCGCGATGGGCCTGGCCTTCTCGATGACCTTGTCGGCGGCCTTGACGATGGCGATGCCCCCGACGACCAGCGAGCGCGAGCCGTAGGTGTCCAGGCCCTTGGGCGAGGACTGGGTGTCGCCGTGGATGAGCTCGACGTCCTCGAACGCCACGCCGAGGCGGTCGGCGACGATCTGGCTGAACGCCGTCTCGTGGCCCTGCCCGTGCGGGGTGGCGCCGGTGACGACCTCGACCTTGCCGGTGGGCAGCATGCGGATGGCCGCGTGCTCCCAGCCGCCCGCGCCGTAGTTCAGCGAGCCGAGCACCCGGGAGGGGGCCAGGCCGCACATCTCGGTGAAGGTGGAGATGCCGATGCCGAGCTGGACCGGGTCGCCCGACTCGCGGCGGCGCTGCTGCTCCGCGCGCAGCTCGTCGTAGCCGAACAGCTCCATGGCCTTCTCGGTCGCGGCCTCGTAGTTGCCCGAGTCGTAGGTGAGCCCCGCGACCGTGGTGAACGGGAACTCCTCGTGGGTGATCCAGTTCTTCTTGCGCAGCTCCATCGGCTCCATGCCGAGCTCGACGGCCAGCTCGTCGACGATGCGCTCGATGCCGAACGTCGCCTCGGGCCGGCCCGCACCGCGGTAGGCGTCGGTCCAGGCCTTGTTGGTGAAGACGTTGGTGCAGGCGAAGTGGTACGCGGGGATCTTGTAGATCGAGTTGAACATGAAGGCCCCGAGCACGGGCACGCCGGGCGTGACCAGGCCGAGGTAGGCGCCCATGTCGGCCATCAGCTCGACCTTGAGGCCGGTGATGGAGCCGTCGCGGGTGGCCGTGATGGTGATGTCCTGGATCTGGTCGCGGCCGTGGTGGGCGGCGACGAGGGACTCCGAGCGGGACTCGGTGTACTTCAGCGGCTTGCCCAGCTTGCGGGCGATGACCACGGCGAGGAGCTCCTCGGGCGTCATCTGCAGCTTGCCGCCGAAGCCGCCGCCCACGTCGGGGGCGACGACGCGCATCTTGTGCTCGGGGATGCCGAGCGTCATCGACATCATCAGCCGCACGATGTGGGGCACCTGGGTGGCCGAGTACAGGACGACCTGCTCGCCGGTGGGGTCGCAGACCACGGAGCGGGGCTCCATGAAGGCGGGGATGAGCCTCTGCTGGCGGAAGCGGCGGGTGACGGTGACCTCGGCGTCGGCGATGGCCTGCTCGACGTCGCCGCCGGAGCCCGCCTCGGCGGAGTCGAAGACCCACAGCGCGTTGCGGTTGGTCTCGAGGTCGGGGTGGACGAGGTCGGCGCCCTCGGCCAGGGCGGCCTCCATGTCGAGGACCACGGGCAGGTCCTCGTAGTCGACGTCGATGCCATCGAGGGCGTCGATCGCCTCGGCCTGGCTGCGGGCCACGACCACGGCGACGGCCTCACCGGCGAACTTCACCGTGTCCACCGCCAGCGACGGGTGCGCCGGCATCTTGGAGTCCGGCGTGATCTGCCAGGCGCAGGGCAGCGAGCCCTGCTCGTCGGCGAGGTCCTTGCCGGTGTAGATCGCGATGACGCCCGGGCGGCTCAGCGCCTCCGAGGTGTCGATGTTGGTGATGGTCGCGTGGGCGAAGGGGCTGCGCAGGATCGCGGCGTGCACCATGCCGGGCAGCACGATGTTGTCGGTCCAGCGGGTGCGACCGGTGATGAGGCGGGCGTCCTCCTTGCGCAGGCGTGCGCGCCCCATCTCCTTCTGGGTGCCGGCACCGTCCAGGGTCGCGGTCATGCCTGCTCACCGACCTTCGCGGACTCGGGGGCGCTCGCGTGGGCGCCCGGCTTCATGGCCTGGGCGGCGGCGCGGACGCTCTTGACGATGTTCTGGTAGCCGGTGCAGCGGCAGAGGTTGCCCTCCAGGCCGTGGCGGACCTGCTCGTCGTCGGGGTCGGGGTTGTCCCCGAGGAGGTCGATGGACTGCATGATCATGCCGGGGGTGCAGAAGCCGCACTGCAGGCCGTGGTTCTCGTGGAAGGCCTTCTGCACCGGGTGCAGCTCGCCGTCCTTGGCCAGGCCCTCGACGGTGGTGATGTCGGCGCCGTCCGCCTGCACGGCGAGCACGGAGCAGGACTTCACGCTCTGGCCGTCGAGGTGGACGGTGCAGGCCCCGCAGTTGCTGGTGTCGCACCCGACGACGGTCCCGACCTTGCCGAGCCGCTCGCGCAGGTGGTGGACGAGGAGGGTGCGGTTCTCTACTTCGTCGACGTAGTTCGTACCGTCGACGGTCATGCTCACGCGCGCCATCGAGACTCCTTAGGTCGGTCGAGCCCGCGGGGGTTCCCACGTGACTCGGGTCACCCCACCAGGGTGTCCGACGTCACGTCCGCGGGCAACCGTTGCACCGAGGTTTCAGGCACCGGGTGCCACCGCGCCGCCGTGACGTGCAGCGACCCGCCCGCCCGCCCCCGTCGGGGCCCGGGAGCGGCGTCCGCACCGAGCGTCACGGGCCCGCCCGCGCGCTGAGACCGGGGTCACTCCGCTTTGCCTCCGGGGCGCCCGAGAACCATTGTCCAGGTGAACTTTCCTGGTCCGGCGGTGCGATCCACCGCGGGACCGACCGGGTCGACGACGACGAGGTGGCAGAGGTCATGGGCAGCAGCACGGGGCGCGCCGAGCAGGTCGACGCCATCCTCATCGGGGCCGGGATCATGAGCGCCACGCTCGCCACGATGATCAAGACCGTCGCCCCGCACTGGACCGTCCGGGTGTTCGAGTCCCGCGACGCCGCGGCCACCGAGTCCTCCGACCCGTGGAACAACGCCGGGACCGGCCACTCCGCCTTCTGCGAGCTGAACTACACCCCCGAGACGGCCGACGGCGGCATCGACACCAGCAAGGCCCTCGTCATCGCCGACCAGTTCGAGCAGTCCCGCCAGCTGTGGGCGTTCCTGGTCCGCACCGGCCAGCTCGACCGGCCGTCGCGCTTCATCAACTCCATCCCGCACATGAGCTTCGTCGAGGGCCCGGCCGACGTGGAGTTCCTCCGCAAGCGGCACGCGGCGCTGACCCGCAGCCCGCTGTTCGCCGGCATGGAGTTCTCCGACGACCGCGACCAGCTCGAGCAGTGGCTGCCGCTGATGTTCGCCGGCCGCGAGCGGGCCACCCCCGTCGCCGCGACCTCGATGGGCCTGGGCACCGACGTCGACTACGGCGCGCTGACCGGGGCGCTGCTGACCCGGCTCAAGGAGCAGGACGTCGACATCGCCTACTCCCACCGGGTGAAGGACCTCGAGCGGGGCAGCGACGGCGCCTGGACGGTCACCGCCGAGGACACCACGACCGGGACGACCACCCGGGCGCGCTCCACGTTCGTCTTCGTCGGTGCCGGCGGCGCGGCCCTGCCGCTGCTGCAGCGCACCGGCATCGCCGAGGTCAAGGGCCTGGGCGGGTTCCCGGGCAGCGGGCAGTTCCTGCGCTGCACCAACCCCGAGGTCGTCGCCCGGCACCACGCCAAGGTCTACGGCAAGCCCGCCCTGGGCGCCCCGCCCATGTCGATGCCCCACCTCGACACCCGCGTCATCGGCGGGCAGCGCGGCCTCATGTTCGGCCCCTACGCCGGGTTCACGCCGAAGTTCCTCAAGGAGGGCTCGCTGCTGGACCTGCCGCGCTCGGTGCGGCCCAACAACATCATCCCGATGATGGCCGTGGGCCGGGACAACCTGGACCTGGTGCGCTACATGGTCTCCCAGGTGTTCCAGTCCCGGGGCACCCGTTTCGGCGAGCTGGAGAAGTTCGTCCCCGAGGCCGACTCGGCCGACTGGGAGCTGATCACCGCCGGGCAGCGCGTGCAGGTCATCGAGAAGGACCGCCGCCGCGGCGGGGTGCTGCAGTTCGGCACCAAGGTCGTCACCTCGGCCGACGGCAGCGTGGCCGGCCTGCTGGGCGCCTCGCCCGGGGCCTCGACGGCGGTGCCGATCATGCTCGACGTGCTCGAGCGCTGCTTCCCCGAGGAGCACGCGGGCTGGCTGCCGGAGCTCCGCGAGATGATCCCGTCGGCCGGGCTGGCGCTGGCCGAGCACCCCGACCTGCTGGCCGAGATCCGCGAGGACACCTCGACCACCCTGGGCCTGGACCGCGCGTCGCGGCCCGAGCCCGCCCTCGCCCGCTGAGCCGCGGCGGGTCCCCGACGCCCGCCCGGCCTCCCCGACCGGGCGGGTCGTGCTCGATAGGGTCGGCGCCATGAGCAGTGGTCCCCTGCAGGGCGTCCGGGTCGTCGAGCTGGCGGGGATCGGGCCCGGCCCGCACGCGGCGATGCTGCTGGGCGACCTGGGCGCCGACGTGGTGCGGGTGCAGCGCGCCGGCGGGCTGCCCGGCGAGCACGGCAGCGCCGACCAGCAGCAGCGCGGCCGCCGCGTGGTCGAGGTCGACCTCAAGGACCCGGCGGGCCGCGACGCCGTGCTCGACCTGGTCGCGGCGGCCGACGTGCTGCTGGAGGGGTTCCGCCCCGGGGTCACCGAGCGGCTGGGCCTGGGGCCGCAGGACTGCGCCGCCCGCAACCCGCGGCTGGTCTACGGCCGGATGACGGGGTGGGGCCAGGACGGGCCCTGGTCCCCGCGGGCCGGTCACGACATCAACTACATCTCCGTCACCGGGGCGCTCGCCGCCATCGGCCGCGCCGGGGAGCGGCCCGTCCCGCCGATGAACCTCGTGGGCGACTTCGGCGGCGGCTCGATGTTCCTCGTCGTCGGCGTGCTGTCCGCGCTGCTGGAGCGGGAGCGCTCCGGGCAGGGGCAGGTCGTCGACGCGGCCATGGTCGACGGCGTCGGCGCGCTGGCCCACATGATCTGGGCGATGCGCGGCGCCGGGGCCTGGCGCGACGAGCCCGGGGTGAACCTGCTCGACACGGGCGCCCCGTTCTACGACACCTACACCTGCGCCGACGGGCGGTTCCTCGCCGTCGGGTCGCTGGAGCCGCAGTTCTACGCCCAGCTGCTCGCCGGGCTCGAGCTCGACCCCGCCGCGCTGCCCGGGCAGGGCGACGTGGCCCGCTGGCCGGAGCTGCGCGCCGCGCTGACCGAGCGCATCGCCACCCGCACCCGCGACGAGTGGGCCGCGGTGTTCGACGGGACCGACGCGTGCGTCACCCCGGTGCTGACGTGGGGCGAGGCGTCCGCGCACCCCCACATGGCCGCGCGGGCCAACCTCGTCGAGATCGACGGCGCCACCCAGCCCGCCCCCGCGCCCCGCTTCTCCCGCACCGCGCCCGCGACCCCGGCCGCCCCGCCGCGGGCCGCCTCGACCGTCGCCGACGTCCTCGCGGGCTGGGGCGGGCCACGGTGAAGGTCGTCGTCGCCGGCGGCACGGGCGCGCTCGGCCGGCCGCTGTGCGACCACCTGGCCGAGCGCGGCCACGAGGTCGTCGTGCTGACCCGCGACCCCCGGCCGCACGTGCACCGCCAGGTCGGCTGGGACGGCCGCACGGTGGGCGGCTGGGCCGACGAGCTGGCCGGTGCCGCCGTGGTGAACCTGTGCGGCGGCCTCGTCGACGGCCGGCCCACGGCCGAGAACGTGGCCCGGGCCCGCGCCTCGGTGGTGGACCCGACCCGCGCGCTGGCCACCGCCGCGGCCGCGCTGGACGAGCCGGTGCCGGTGTGGCTGCAGGCCTCGACCCTGGCCGTGCACGGCGACGCCGGGGACACCGAGGTCGACGAGACGACGCCCCCGGCCGACGGCCCGCCGCAGCTGGCCGGGGTCGCGCGGGCCTGGGAGCAGGCGGCGGCCGACGTGGCGGCGACCCGCACCGTGCTGCTGCGGACGGCGACCGTGCTCGACGTCGGGGCGCCCGCCCTGGAGCACGTCGTCGAGCTGACCCTGCGGGGCCGCGGCGGCCGCATCGGCAGCGGCGCGCAGTGGGTGAGCTGGGTGCACGCCGAGGACTGGGTGGCCGTGGCCCACCGCGCGCTGACCGACCCGGGGCTGAGCGGGCCGCTGGTGGTGGCGGCGCCCGGGCCGGTGCGCAACGCCGAGCTCATGGCCGCGCTGCGCGCGCGGCTGGGTCGGCGCCTCGCCCTGCCCACCCCGGCGGCGCTGGTCCGGGTGGCGGCCCGCTTCGAGCACACCGACCCCGCGCGGACCCTCGGCGGGTGCCGGGCCGTGCCCCGGGCCCTGCTCGCCCACGGGGTGGAGTTCCGCTTCCCCGACCTCGACGCCGCGCTGGACGACCTCGTGGGCCCCGCCCCCGGCCGCTGACGGGCTCAGCCGGCGGCGGGCGCGGAGCAGGGACCCCAGCCGGCGGCGACCGCGTCGGCCACCGTCGCGTCGTAGTCCTGCGTGTAGGTCCCGGCGCCGGTGCTGTCGAAGTACTGGTGCGCCTCGTAGACGACCGGTCCCAGCGCCGGGTCGACCCACGGCTGCGGGTGGGTGGTCCCGAAGCCGTCGATGCCGGAGTAGTCGTAGCCCCCGACGAGCAGGGGGGTGCTCGGGTCGACCTCGCGCACCGCGCGGGCGGCCGCGACGGAGTCCGCCTCCCAGCCGCGGGCGCCCCCGGGCAGGTCGTGCGGCTCGTTCATGAGCCCGTAGCCGACGACCTCCGGACGGCCCGCCAACGCGCCGGCGAGCCGGCGCCACAGGTCGGCCAGCGCGGCGGCGGGCAGCGCGTCCGAGCCCAGCAGCAGCACCTCCCGGCCGCCGTCGCCGTCACCCCGGGCGTAGCGGCCGTAGCTGTGCAGGTCGAGGACCACCGCGAGGCCGCGGTCGCGGGCCGCGTCGAGGGTCGCGGTGAGGCGGGCGAGCTCGCCGTCGGCCAGCGGCCCGTCGAGCGCGGGCTGCAGCCGCTCCCAGGTCACGCCGAGGCGCACCTGCGTCACCCCGTCGGCGGCCAGGGCGTCGAGCTCGGCGGCGGAGGGGTACTCGTAGTCGGTGCCGGGGACCCCGGGGGCGGTGGAGGAGTAGCTGGCGCCGTCGTCGAGGGAGGCGCCGAACGTGGCGTCCGCCAGCGCGACCCCGCGGGTCACCCCGGGCGCGGCCGGGTGCCCGGCGACGACGGCGGCCTGCGCGCCCGCGACGACCTGCCCGGTGTCGTCGGTGCGGTAGACCGCCATCGGGTAGTCCTCGGGCCACCACTGCGCTGCCGCCCAGGCGAAGACCCCGACCTGGTCGGTGTCGGCCTGCTGGTACCACCGGTCGGCCAGCGCTCCCCACTGGTCGCCCTCGGGCCAGCCGACCTCGCCGACCGTGCCGCTGGCGCCGTGGGTGCGCAGCCAGTCGGAGAACCCGGTCAGCCCGGCGAGGGAGCGGGTGACCAGCGGGTCGGTCGTGCAGGCCGACGACCCCACCGAGCCGCAGCCCACCAGGGCGGACGCGGCCAGCACGAGCGCCACGGCCGCACCGGCCGCGTGGCGCGGCGGTCTCACGGGTGCCCGGCCGGCTCCCGCACCGCCGCCGGCCGTCCCGCACCGCGGTCGACGGTGAGCCGCACCAGGTGGCGTAGGAAGATCCGGCCCTGCTTGAGCTCCGACTTCGAGGTGCCCCGCTCCCGCGCGGCGAAGGTGTACGGCACCTCGACCACCCGGTCCCAGCGGCCGCGGGCCAGCAGCTCGAGCAGGATCTTGTACCCGGTGGGGCGCAGCACGGTGCCGTCGATGACGCTGCGGCGCAGCACGAAGTAGCCGCTCAGCGGGTCGCGCACCCGCCACAGGCCGGGCCGCACCACCCACACCAGGGCGCGGCAGGCCTGCGAGACGGCCAGCCGCCAGGGGCCGTCGAGCCCGGCGGTGGCGTCGGGCGCGGCGCCGGCGCAGTAGCGCGAGCCGACGGAGACGTCGGCCCCGCCGTGGACCACGGCCCCGACGAGGTCGGCGAGCAGCTCCGGGGGGTGCTGCAGGTCGGCGTCCATGACGGCGAGCACGTCCCCCGCCGCCTCGGCGAACCCCGCGGTGACGGCCCCGGAGAGGCCGTCGACGCGCTCCCCCGCCTCGCGGTGCAGCACCCGCACGGGCAGCCCGGCCGCGGCGTGCCGCCGGGCCCGGGCGGGGGTGTCGTCGTCGCTGTCGTCGACGAGCAGCAGCTCCCAGGACAGGGCCGCACCGCCGAGGGCGTCGCTGGTGCGGCGCACCAGCTCGTCGACGTTGTCGGCCTCGTCGCGGGTGGGGACGACGACGGTCACGTCGGGCCGCACGGCGGTCACTTCTGCACCTTCCCGACGACGACCTCGTTCGAGCCCGCGCCCCACGAGGCGACGGGGGTGGCGTTGCGCAGCGCGTCCTGCACGGTGCCCCCGTTCTGCCGGGAGGTGCGCATGATGTCGCTGGCGACGACGTAGTCGATGGCGCGGTAGTCGGGCACGCGGACGTCCACCGCGGAGTCGGCGTCGGGCTTGGTGAACCAGATGAGGTCGTCCTCCGGGTACCCGGCCTCGACGAGGCTGGTCCAGGTCACGTTGTCCACCAGCAGCGTCGCGCCGCGGGGCACCTTCGCCTCGATCCAGGCCGTGGAGTCGAGGTAGGGCCGGTCGAAGCTGGTGTCCATCAGGGACACGTCGCGGTAGTACCAGTCGGGCGCGGCGGCGCGCACCCCGGCGACGACGCCACCGAGCACGGCGAGCAGCACGAGGCCGGGCACGACGGCGTGGGTGAGCGCACCGACGGCCCCCGGGGGCGTGCGGCGCACCCGGGCCAGCAGCCCGGTGACGACCGCGCCGGGCACGGCGGTGACGACGAGCGCGGCCAGCGGGACCACCGCCACCACGTAGGGCACCGGGAGGTAGCCGGGGCGCAGCACGAACAGCAGGGTCAGCAGCAGCGCGGCGGCGACGGGGCGGGCCCGGCGCAGCAGCAGCGCGGGCAGGACCAGCGCCGCGGCCGCCACCAGCAGCCAGGGGTCGATGGACAGCCACCCGGAGACGACGGCGTGCGCGTCGGTGGTCGGGTCGAGCACGCTGCCCGAGCCCTGCCGGCCGGCGAGCTGGAAGTAGACGCCCTCCCACAGGCTGACGTGGTCGGGGCCCGGCAGCAGCTCGCCCTTGGTCAGCGCGAACAGCGGGTACACCAGCGTCGGCAGGGCCAGGCCGAGGCCGAACACCGTCAGGCACATCTTCCGCGTGGGTCCCGGGAAGCTGCGCCACAGCGCCCACAGCACGAACGGCACCATGAGCAGCAGGGTCTCCTTGACCAGCACCGCGCTGGCGGCCAGCACGCCGCTGGCCAGCGCCGCGGAGAGCCGGCGGCCCGGCGAGAGGGCCAGCAGGAACGAGGCCAGCAGCAGCGGCACCGCGATGTTGTCCAGCAGCACCATGCGGTGGTAGGTCAGCGCCAGCGGGGAGAGGCCGAACAGCAGCCCCGCCGCGGCGGCGAACAGCCGCGGGGTGCCGATCCGGCGGGCCAGCAGCACGACGAGGACGACGGAGACGACGTCGAGCACGAGCATGAGCTGGCGGCCCGAGCCGATGAGGTTGGGCGCGCTCCACAGCGTCGCCGGCCCGGCCAGCCACCCGGCCAGCAGCACCCAGCCCAGCGGCGGGTGGTCGTACCAGTACGTGTACGGCGCGAGCCGGCCCTCGGTGACGATGCTGCGCGCCTGCGCGACGTAGGTGCCCTCGTCGTCGAACCGGATGGGGGCGGTGTACATCCCGCGGGCGTGCACGACCCCGACGACGAGGGCGCAGCCGGCGGCGACGAGCACCGTCCAGCCGGGCCAGCTGCGCCAGTCGCGGACGGGACCCGCCGCGCGGGTGGCCCCGGCCCGGCCGGTGGGCTCGTCGAGCGCGCGCGAGCGGGTGCGCGACCCGGGGGCGGCGCGGTGCAGCAGCGGGCTGGGCGCCGCGACGCCGAGGGCGTGCCGGGGCCGGGTGAGGACGTCGGTCATCGGAGGGACTCCACGGGGGTCGGGGGCACCGGCGCGGCGCTGCTGCGGTGGGCGTTGGTGTGCTCGGTCTTCTCCCAGCCGCGTTCGTGGCGCAGCTCGCGGTACACCGCCCGCACCGCCGCGGCGGCGAGCAGCCACTGGTAGGGCAGGGTGCCCAGGACGAGGCGGACGTAGTCGCGCAGCCGCACCCGCACGTCGAAGCTGGTGCCGAACTCGCGCAGCGCGACGACCTCCACCGCGACGGAGGCCACCACCATGAGCAGCGGCACGTAGGCCAGCAGCGTCACCACGACCGGGGTCGACGCGACGAGCACCAGCACCACCGACAACGGGACGAGCAGGCCGGTGCCGGCCTGCAGGAAGGGCGTCAGCAGGGTGTAGCGGGCCAGCAGCCGCTGCCGCCGGGTGGGCAGGCCACGCCACTCGCCCTTGCGCAGCACCTGCAGGAAGCCCTGGTTCCACCGGGTGCGCTGCTTGACCAGGCTGCGGATCGTGCCCGGGGTCTCCTCGCGGGTGGCCAGGGCCGGCTCGTAGGCCACGCTCACCCATGCGCCGAGCGAGCTGAGCCGCACGCCCAGCTCGCAGTCCTCGGCCAGGCACTCGGGGTCCCACCCGCCGACCGCGCGGAGCAGGGCGGTGCGGACGAAGACGGTGTTGCCGCCCAGCGGGATGAAGTCGCGGTCGGCGTGGAAGTGCAGCCGGCTGCGGAACCAGAAGAAGTACTCCATCCAGTTGCGCAGCGACCACCAGCTCGACCCGACGTTCATCAGCTGGACGCCGCCCTGCACCACGTCGGCCTCGTCGTGGTGGAAGGCGGACTCGATGGCCCCGAGCAGGTCCGGCGCGACCTCGTCCTCCGCGTCGAACACCCCGACCACGTCGCCCAGGCAGTGCGGCAGCGCGGTGTTGAGGGCCTTGGGCTTGTTCTTGGGCCAGGAGTGGTCGACGACGACCTGGACGCGGCCGGGGTGGCGGTCGGCCGCGGCGTGGGCCACCGCCGCCGTGCCGGGGTCGTCGTGGCCGACGACGCAGATGATCTGCACCGCGCCGTGCCGCAGCGCGGCCAGGGTGTCGAGGGTGTGGCCGAGGACCTGGTCCTCGTGCCGCGCGGGCACCACCAGCGAGAAGGTCAGCGGCGCGACGTCGCCCCCGGGGCGGGAGAACGACGTGCGCTCCAGTCCCTCCGGGCTGCGCCAGGCGTAGAGCATCCACGTCAGGGTGAGCGCCGCGACGCCGCCCATCAGGACGGAGGTCAGCACCACCAGGGGCACGACGAGCAGGCTCACCGGGGTCCTCCACTCAGGACGGTTCGAGCAGGGGCGGGCGGGGCCGGGGAGGGCCGGGTCGCGGAGCCGGCGGTGAGCAGCAACGCCTCCTGCTGCCCGGCGACGGAGACGGCCACGCGGCCGCCGTCGACGAGCGCGGCGGGCACGCCCTCCCGCAGCAGCAGGGCCACCACGGCGGCGTGGTCGGCGCCGTGGACCAGCAGCCGGACCTCGGTGGCGTCGCGGACCAGGCCGTCGCCGGCGCGCAGCCGGGGCGACCAGTCCGCGGGCAGCTCGGCGCGCGGCAGCCGGACGACGGTGGCGAGATCGCTGGGCACCCGCTGGTCGGTGGCCAGCCGCAGCCGGTGGGACTCCCCGGCCAGCAGCGCGGCCAGCGCGGTGGCGGTGCGCTCCCAGGTGTAGGACGCCGCCCAGTCGCGGGCCGCGGTCTCCATCCGGTCCCGGGTGCCGGGGTCGGCGAGCTCGGCCAGCGCCGCGGTCACCGCGGGGGCCAGCGGCGCCGCGGGGTCGACGAGCCAGCCGGTGACGCCGTCGACGACGGAGTCGCGCACCCCGTCGACGCGGTGGGCCAGCGCGGTGACGCCCAGCCGGTTGGCCTCGAGGATGGACAGCCCCCAGCCCTCCCCCGCGGTGGGGTTGACCGTCAACCAGCTCTCGGCGAGCAGCTGGTCGCGGCGGGCGTCGGTGACGCGGCCGTGGAAGACCACGCGGTCGGCCACCCCGAGCCGGTCGGCCAGGGCCACCAGCGACGCGCGCTCGGGGCCGTCCCCGACGACGTGGAGCACCACGGGGCCCGCGGCGGCGGTGACCTGGGGCAGCGCCTGCACCAGCAGCGCGAGCCGCTTGTGGGGCACCAGCCGGCCCAGGGCCACCAGGGTGGGGGTGGCGGAGCGCCGCCGGGGTGGGCCGCCGGGGCCCTCGAGCCCGCAGGGGGTCAGCGAGATCGGGCCGCGCAGCCGCAGCCGCCGGCGCACCGCGGACCGGGTCGACGGCGAGACCGCGGCCACGGCGCGGCGGCCGTAGACGGCGCGGGCGGCCGGGCCCTCGAGCCAGCGGCCCAGCGCGGCGACGGGGCGGGGGAAGTAGAGCGCGAACTGGTCCTGGTGCACGTGGTGGACCAGCTGCACCACCGGGGTGCGGGCGGGCACCGCGAGCGGGGAGAAGAACGGGATCCCGTTCTGGGAGTCCAGGACCGCGTCGACGTCGCGGCGGTGGCGCAGCAGCCAGGCCAGGACGGCGGGGTACACGCCGAGGCGGCCGCCACGGCGGACCACGGTGTAGCCGTCGGCGTGCTCCTCGCGCCGGGGGGCCCGGCCCGGGCGGGCCGTGACGTAGGTGACGGTGTGCCCGGCGGCCACCAGCTCGCGGGACACCTGGTGGCAGTAGAGCTCGGCCCCACCCGCCTCGGGGTGCACCTCGTCGCGCCAGTTCAGCACCGCGACCCTCACCGGCGCTCCCCCGCCGCCGTCGCGCGCTGGGCCGCCGAGTGGAGCCGTCGCAGCGTCCGCAGCTCGCGCAGCACCTGCGGGCCGTGCTCGAGGGGCCGCAGGGTGGAGCCGCGCTGGTCCGTCCACTCGACGGGCAGCTCGACCACGGGGACGGACCGGCGGTGGGCGGCCGCGAGCAGCTCGACGTCGAAGGTGAACCCCGTCGAGGTCACCCCGGCGAACAGCGCGGCGGCCACCTCGCGCCGGAAGAACTTGAAGCCGCACTGGGTGTCGGCCACGTCGCCGGTCAGCGGCCGGGCCAGCGCCCGGAAGGCCCAGCCGCCGGCGCGGCGCAGCGGGGGCTGGGCCGTGGCGTAGGCCGCCCCGTCGCACCGGCGCGAGCCGATGACCACCGGGGCGCCCGTGGCGAGCAGGGCGACGACGCCGTCGAGGGCGCTCACCGGGGTCGAGAGGTCGGCGTCGCAGAACCCGACCCAGGGGGACGCGGATCCCAGCACGCCGGCCTTGACGGCGGCGCCCTTGCCCCGGGTGCGACACCCGATGAGCCGCACCGGGACGCGCCCGCGCGCGGCGCGCTGCACCACGTCCGCGGTGGCGTCGGCGCTGCCGTTGTCCACCACGACGACGCCCGCGGTGATGGGGAGCCGCGCCAGGTGGTCGGTCAGCGTCACCAGGGTCGACCCGATCCGCGCCTCCTCGTTCAGGGCGGGGATGACGACCTCGAGCTGGGGCGGGACGCCGGGGTCGGGGTCGCCGGCGCCGGGCAGCGTGACGCGGGCACGGTCGGACAGGGGCATGATCGACACGACGGGACCTTCCGGGACGGGCGGGCAGGGCGCTGCAGCGGCCGGGGGGTACCCAGCCAGCGGACGCACCCTTGCGTCCCGTCGACCGCGCGGCTCGAGGCCGCCGTCGCCAACTACGCATTGCAGCGTAGGTACCCGATCGGGTGGATGCAGAAGAGGTTTTGGCTGGTTACCGCACACGCTGCGTAGGTATGTGTCACCCACACGGAGGACAGCAGGTCAGCGTGTCGCACCGCGTGATCGTCGGGGCCGGCGCCGGCCCGCACGGGCGCCCGGGCAGTGACGCACCCCACCCGGGTGGCGGGTGCGAGGGGTCAGCGGCCAGCCGCCGCGCGCAGCAGCCCGACCATCACCGGGTCGTCGAGGACGTCGGCCTCCGTGCGCCAGGACAGGGCCACGAGCCCGTGCTCGCCCACCTGGGCCAGGCTGCGGCGCAGCGCGTCCGGCCCCCCGCCCCCGGTGCCCCCGGCCCCGGTGCCGCCGGTGTTCTCGCCCCCGACGCGGACGCCGAGCGGCGCGGCCAGCTCGGCCACCCGGGCCACGGGGGCGCGCTGCGCGGGGCGCGGGCCCGAGTCGGCGGCGTCGAGCCAGGTGGTCCAGGCGACGCCCCGCGGGCCGACCTCGGCCAGCAGCGGCACCTGGCGCTCCCAGTCGAGGCCCTCGCTGACGGCATCGGTCGCCTCGCCCGGGGTGCTGCCGTCGAGCCGGGCGTCCGCGGCTGCCGCGACCTGCCCGGGGCGCAGCCCCCAGCTGGGCAGCAGCAGGTCCAGCTCCACGTCCGGGAAGCGCGCCGCGACGGTCCCGAGCAGCCAACGGCCGTAGCCGGTGATGCTGTCGAGGTAGTACTCGAGGCTGCGCCGCGCGTCGTCGGGGGTCCCCGTGCCCGGCCGCCACCCCGGCACGGGAGCCCCCGCCTGGGCGGCGGCGCCGTACATCCACAGCGACGTGCGCCCGGGGACGGACGGGGGGTAGCCCAGCTGCCCGCGGTACAGGCCGCCGACGCGGACCGCGGTGAGCGACGACGCCGGGAGCGCAGCGGCCACCCGGTCGAGGTAGCGCTGCTGGGCGTCGCGGACGGCGGGCACGAACACGGCGTCGACCAGCCGCCCGCCGGGGCCCCGGTCGGAGACGGCGCCGTCCTGGTCGGTGAAGCGCTCGGCCCCCGGGAGGTCCAGCACCCAGTCCGGGGGGTACTGCAGGCCCAGGTCGAGCGCGGCGGTGAGGCCCGCGGCTCGCAGCCCGGCCACCCGGTCCGCCACCGCCCCGACGTAGGCGGCGTCGACCTCGCCGGGCCGCGGCTCCCACCGGTCCCAGGCCAGGGAGAGGGTCACCGCGGTGATCCCGGCCGCCCGGGCCTCGCCGTCGCGGGCCGGGTCGGCCTCGAGCACCCCGAGGCGCACCCCGTCGGCGACGCCCGCACCAGGGGCCCCGGACGTGGCCGACGCGGCCGGGCCGGACGGGTCGTCCGCCGTGCGGCCGGCCACGACCACCGCCGCCACGAGCCCGACGACGGCGAGCAGGACGAGGCCGAGCAGCACCCCCCGGCCGGCCGCGGTGCGGGGCGGGCGGTGCTCGGTCGGCGGGCGGTGCTCGGGGTGCGGGCGGTGCTCGGTCACGGACGGCGGAGCAGGCTCAGCCGCGCCCGCACCAGGTCGGCCGACGGGGAGCGCGGCGGCAGCGAGCGCAGGCACGCCTCCCACAGCTCGGCGTCGCCGTGCCCCTGCTCGGTGGCGGTCCACGCCAGCAGCAGCTCGGGGTCCGGCTCGCGCAGCAGCGATCCCCGCACCTCGGCGGCCAGCTCGGCGCGGAGCGCGACCACCGCCGGGGCGTGCGAGCGGGGCAGCACCGCACCGGGCA
Source organism: Rhodococcus aerolatus (assembly GCF_054783215.1). Classification (NCBI taxonomy): domain Bacteria; kingdom Bacillati; phylum Actinomycetota; class Actinomycetes; order Mycobacteriales; family Nocardiaceae; genus Rhodococcus; species Rhodococcus aerolatus. The sequence goes on from NZ_BAAGQZ010000044.1 coordinate 78,937, forward strand.
GCCGGCGCAGCGCGCCCGCCCGGTCGCCCGCGGCCAGCAGCGCCCGCACCTCGTCGACGTCGGTCCGCAGCGGCACGAGCAGCCGGTAGGGCCGGGACTCGAGCAGGGTCGGGCCGACCGCCCGGCGCAGCCGGGACACCTCGGCTCGGACGGTGACGGTGTCGAGCTCGCGGTCGTCGAGCAGCACGCCGAGCTCGTCGGCGGTGAGGCCGTCGGGGTGCTGGGCGAGCAGCAGCAGGATCTCGGCGTGGCGCAGGGACAGCGGGGTGCTGGCGGGGCCGCGCCGCAGCGTCGGCCGGCTGCGGCCCAGCACCGTGAGCAGGGCCGTCGGGGGCCGGGAGCGCTTGCGGCCCCGCATCCGGTGCAGCCGCAGCTCGGCCTCCATCGCCGCGGCGGTCGCGCGGACCAGGGTGAGCACGTGCGGTGCGGCCACCTGGTCGCCCCCGGTCAGGTCGACGGCACCGAGCAGGTCCCCGGTGTCGGGGTCGTGCACCGGGGCGGCCGCGCAGCTCCACGGCTGCACCGGCAGGCCGAAGTGCTCGGTGCCGAAGATCTGCACGCTGTGGTCGAGCTCGAGGGCGGTGCCCGGGGCGTTGGTCCCGGCGGAGCGCTCGGACCAGTCCGCGCCCTCGACGAACCGCATGCCCTGGGCTCGCTCGCGCAGGTCGGGGTCGCCGACCACCCACATCATCCGGCCCGTGGCGTCGGTGATGGCCACGACCAGGCCGGAGTCGCCGTCGTCGGCCACCCCGTCGACGAGCAGCCGCTGCACCACCGGGAGCACGGCGGCCAGCGGGTGGGCGCGGCGGTGGGCGTCGAGCTCCTCGGCGTCCATCACCCGGCTCGTGCCTCCCGGGCGCTCGGGGTCGACCCCGCCGGCGCGGCTGCGGACCCACGACTGCGCGACCACGGGCCGGACGTCGGGGGAGGTGGAGCCGGGCAGGCCGGAGGACGGCCAGGCGCTGAGGAAGTGCTCGTGCGCGCGGCGCACCCGCCGGGAGACCGCGAGCGGGCTGTCCCCGGCGCGCAGCGCGACCCACGGGCTGCTCACGCGGGTCCCACGGTCGACGTGGGGGCACCGGTCCGCTCCATCGCGACCCCCTCCCCTGCTCCCGGCCGAGACTACGCGGGTGTGGTCCGCGCCACTGGCACTCGGGCCCGGCGGAGTGCCAGTGGCGCGGGGCGCCGCTAGAAGTTCAGCCGCCGCAGCACGTCGGGGTCGGCGACCGGCACCTCGAACACCGGCCCGGCCCCGTCCGGGTCGACCACCGTGGCTCCCCCGGAGGCCAGGAACAGCGACATCTGGGTCTGGCCGAGCACGTCGCCGGGCACGAAGCTCGGGTCGAGCAGGAAGCCGTGCGGGTTGCGTCCGGCGCTCGCGGTGAGGTCGTTGCGGTACAGGGTGGTGCGGTCGAGCAGGCCGCCGGCGCGCACCAGCGTGCCCGCGGTCGGGTTCGGCACGGTCATGTCCCCAAAGGCCGACTGCACCAGGGTGCGGTCGTGCGGGGCCAGCGGCGCGAACGTCTCCGGGCTGCCCGGCCGGTTCAGCCAGGTCCCGTCGGCCAGGAACTGCTGGATCTCCAGCGCCCCCGGGGCGGGGTCGGTGACCGGCGCCTCGCCCGCGAGCGGCATCGACTCGGTGAACCCCGCGACGCCGCCGTTCAGCAGGGAGGGCTGGGCGCCGGCGAGGGACTGGGTGACCAGCAGCCGGAACGACGGGGAGAGCCGCGCGATCTCGCTGATGGGCCCGCCGGGGACGTTGAGCCCGAAGGCCGCGACGGAGCGGTCGACGCCGGCGAGCATGGTGCCGTAGATCCCGCCGAAGCTCTGTCCGTAGTAGACGGTGCCGGTGGTGCGCAGCGGCACCCCGGCCAGGGTCGGGGTCCGGCCGACCGCGCGGACCAGGGTGGCGACGTCGGCCACCGTCTGGCGCAGCCCGTCGCGGTTGTTCACCTGCGCGACCGGGGAGGGCTGGGGCAGCGTGGCCACGCCCTCGGTGGAGTCGATGGTGCCGTTGCCGTCGCGGTCGACGCCCCGGGCGTGGGCGTCGAGCACCGTGGTCGCGGCGCCGGGGGTGCCCGTGCCGGTGGTCACCTCCCAGGTGCTGCGCGGGCCGTAGCCGTGCCCGACGACGTCGGTGGCGATCGTGGCCAGGCCGCGGGTGGCGTTCTGCTGCGCGGCGAGGAACAGGTCGGCGTCGGAGCGGGTGAAGCCGTGGCCGAACACCGCGACGGGCCAGCCCCCGGCCGGCGCCGGCCCGGCGGGCAGGATGGCGACGAACGGCAGCCGGGCGCGCCCGGTCACCACCGGCCCGGGGTCGCGCGTCGGGGTCTGCGGGATGACGCCGTCCGCGTCGAGCCACGACGGGGCGTCGTAGGAGCCGAAGACGTAGGTGCCCGCCCCCGCCGCGGACGCGTTCGGCACCGGGTCGGTCCGCAGCGACGAGCCGAGGTCGCTGGTGTAGCGCAACGTGGTGCCCGCGGCGGGGAACGACCCCTCGACGGTCAGCCCGGCCGGGGCGATCCCCGCCGCGGCGAGCGCGGAGCCGTCGTCGAGCTGGCGGACCATGTCGGTGAGGCCGTCGGTGGCCGACATCGTGGTGAACAGGCTGAAGCCCAGACCGGCCGGACGCCCGCCGGCCCCGGTCCCGCCGAGCCCGGAGAGCAGGACGTAGGTGGTGCCGGGCCGCAGCTGGGAGACGGGGTGGGCGTAGACGGTGTAGGTGGCGGCGTCGTAGACCACCCGCTCGAGGCCGATCCGCGGCCCGCCCAGGCTGAACAGGGACGACCCCGCGGCCACGGCGGCCGGGTCGACGGGGCGGTCGAAGCGCAGCGCGACCCGGGGGTCGAGGTCGAAGCCGTCGAGCTGGTCGAGCAGCCGCACCGTGCTGCAGTCCGTCGGCCGGGTGGTGCAGTCGGGCAGCGGCAGGTCGACCCGCCGCCCGGTGCGCTGCGCCGGGTCGCGCACGGTGAGGCTGTTCGACGGGAAGACCGAGACCGCCCGCGCCACCCCGGTCGGGCTCGGGGGTGGTGCGGCCGTGGCGCTCGCCCCGCCGACGGCCAGCGCCGTGGCGACGGTGGTGAGCAGGACCGCGAACCGGGTGGCAGTGCGCACGGGGACCTCTTCCCTCGACGAGGCGCCCACTGTGGCACGGCTGTGAGCCCGGTCACGAACGAGGGCTCAGCCCAGCAGCTCGGCCAGCGCGGCGGGGGCCTGCGACGCCCCCTCGACGGCCGCCCACCGCGCGCCCGCGGCCAGCGCGAGGGCCTCGGCGGCGTCGGGGTCGTCGGCCGGGGCCAGCACCACCAGCTCCGGCAGGCCCGCGGCCGCGGGCACCGGGTCGACCTCGTCGGTGGCCCGGCAGTCCGACAGCAGAACCACGACGCGCCGCTCCGCGCGGCTGGCGGCGAGCTGGGTGGCGGCGGCACCGAGCGCGGTCGCCAGGGCCGTCACCCCGTGCCCGCGCAGCCCCAGCACCGCGTCGACCACCTCGCCGCCGGGGCGCTGGGACACCATGGGGCGCAGCACCTCCACCTCGCGGGAGAACGCCAGCACGGCGTGCTCCCCCGGCGCGCGCCAGGCGCAGGCGGCGGCGGTCAGCGCGGCGGCGGCCAGGCGCGCCCCGCCCATCGAGCCGGACCGGTCGACGAGCAGGCACACCGCCAGCTCGGGGCGGCCCCACTGCCGGGCGCGCAGGTCCTCCAGGTCGGGGGCCACCCCGGCGGCGCGGGCGGCCACGACGGCGTCCATCGAGCCGTCGAGGTCGAGGTCGCCCCCGCGGTCGGCCCGCACCGTGCGCATCCGGGACACGCCCCGGGCGCGGGGCACCGAGGTGCGGGTGCGGTCGAGCGCGATGCGGGCGGCGAGCCGGCGGGCCAGGGCGCGCAGCCGCTCGTCGGTGGCGCGGCCCATGTCGGCGAGCATCGCCAGCGCGGCGTCCGGGTCGTCGCCGAGCAGGGCGTCGAAGGCGTCCTCGTCGAGCTCGCCGACCTCCGGGGAGACCTCGGCGAAGCGGGGGTTGCGCTGCAGCTCGGAGCGCGGCGTGCTGCGCTGCTGCGGGCCCTGGCGCCGGCGCCGGTCCTCGGGGTGGCCCGCCTCGGGCGGCGGGCTCACGCTCCCCCCGGCGCACCACCGTCCCCGCCGTCACCGTCGGCGTCCCCGGCCGCGTCGTCGGTCGGCTCGGCGCCGAACACGGCCTCGTAGAGCTCGCGCACCACGGCCTCCGGGTCGCGCGGGCTCGACTCCTGCATGCGCACCCGGCCGGACAGCGCGACCAGGGCCGCGTCGAGCCCGGTGCGCCAGGTGATCCCGGTGCCGCGCCGGGTGCCCAGCGCGTCGGCCAGCCGGACCAGGTCGATCGCGCCGCGCACCGAGGAGCCCACCCGGACGTCGGCGTGCTCCCGGGTGCGTCGCACCAGGTCGACCACCTGGGCCCGCCACGCCGCGGGCACGTCCGCGGAGCGCAGCGCGACCACGGCGGCCTCGTCCGCGGCGCTCTGGTAGCCCATCCGGATGCGGCAGCACCGGTCGTAGACCGCGGCGGAGATGCGGGCGGTGCCGACGGCGTCGTAGGGGTTCATGGCCGCGACGAGGCGGAAGCCCGGGGCGGCGGCGACGCGGCCGAGCCGCGGCACGTGCAGCTCGGCCTCGCTCATCACCGTGATGAGGACGTTGAGCGTCTCCTCGGGGACGCGGTTGACCTCCTCGACGTAGAGCAGCGCCCCCGCCCGCAGCGCCTCGACGAGCGGGCCGTCGACGAACACGTCGGGGGTGTAGCCCTCCGCGAGCACCTGGGCCGGGTCGAAGTGGCCCACGAGCCGGCCCGGGGTCAGCTCGGCGTTGCCCTCCACGAACACGAACGGGGTCTCGGCGTCGGTGGCCACCGAGCGCAGCACGGTCGTCTTGCCCGTGCCCGGCGGTCCCTCGAGCAGCACGTGGGCGCCGCAGTCGAGCGCGGCGACGAGCAGCTCGACCTCGTGGGAGCGACCGACGACCTGCACGGGCGGTGACGCTACGGGGGTGCCCGGGCGTCCCGCGCGGCGGCTGGGGATCCCCCACCCGACGGGGTAGACCCGGGTGCGACGGCTGGGCACCGGCCGCGACCCCACCAGCTGAGGAGCACCCCGTGACCGACGGCCAGGACGGCACCCTCGACGGCACCACCGGCACGCTGCGCACCCGCACGTGGCGCGGCCCCTCCCCCCGGTGGGTGGCGGTGCTGGTCCACGGCTACGGCGAGCACGTCGGCCGCTACGAGCACGTCGCCGACGTGCTGGTGCGCGCCGGGGCGGTCGTCCACGGCCTCGACCACGTCGGGCACGGCCGCAGCAGCGGCGAGCGGGTCGTCGTCGCCGACTACGAGGACGTGGTGACCGACGTGCACGCCCTCGTCGCCCGGGCCCGCGAGGAGGACCCGGGCCTGCCGGTGGTGCTCCTGGGCCACTCGATGGGCGGGATGATCGGGGCGCGGTACGCGCAGCGCCACGGTGAGGACCTCGCCGCGCTCGTGCTGTCGGGGCCGGTGCTGGGCCGGTGGGCGGTGGTCGACGAGCTGGTCGACGCCGAGACGATCCCGGACGAGCCGCTGGACCCCAGCACGCTCTCCCGCGACCCGGCCGTGGGGCGGGCGTACGAGGCGGACGACCTGGTGTGGCACGGGCCGTTCCGGCGGACCACGCTGCGGGCGCTGCAGGCCGCGCTCGCCACCATCGCCGACGGCCCCGGCCTCGGCGAGCTGCCCACGCTGTGGGTGCACGGCGAGGACGACCAGCTGGTGCCGATCGAGGACACCCGGGCCGGGCTGGACCGGCTGCGCGGGCCCGCCACCGAGCAGGTCCTCTACCCGGGCGCGCGCCACGAGGTGCTCAACGAGACCAACCGTGACGAGGTGCTCGGCGACGTGCTGGCCTTCGTCGACCGGGTGCTCGACGCCCGGCGGTAGTCCGGCGCTGCGTGCCCCGGCGCACCATCTCCTGCGGCTGGTCACCAGGACACCAGCGCCGCCGTCCCGGCTCCGGACCACCACCAGGTCCTGGTGATCACCGGCCGGGCGGTGGGGTTCGTCGCGCGTCCGGGAGCGGCTCAGCGACGGCGGCGCTGCACGGTGGGGCGCAGCGCGGCCGGGCTGCGGGCCCGCCACGCCCCCCACCAGACCCCGGTGCCGTACGCGAGGTCGTCGGCCCGCTTGGCCAGCACGTGGCGCACCGGGTCGAGCTCGAGGCGGCCGGGCTCGCGGTGGGTGGCCCAGTCGAGCAGGCCCTCGGCCACCGCCAGCACGGCCAGGGTGCGCCGGGCCCGGGGGGAGAGCACCGCCGCCACGGCCGAGAGCGGCCACCACGGCCGCAGCGCCGCCGAGGCCAGCTGCACCACCGCCCCCTGCAGGCCCTGGGGTCCCAGGGTGGCCGCGGCCCGGTAGGGGTGCTCCAGGCCGGTGAGCGAGCGGGCCAGGCGCACGGCCGCCACCACGGTGACGGCGCCCGCGGCCCCGACCCCGGGGCGGGTGGCGGTGAGCAGGGCGGGGGCGGCCACCGCCGTCCACGGGGCCAGCACCACCGGCGCGACCCGGCCCTCGTGGCGCCCGGCGAGCGGCGCCGCGCCCGTGCCGTAGAACCACTTGCGGCCCAGCCACGCCCGCGCCCGGGTGCGGTGGGCGTGGGCGACGCGGGCCGCGGGCTCGTAGCGCAGCCGCCGGCCCTCCGCGTGCAGCCGCCAGCACAGGTCGACGTCCTCGGCCACCGGCATCGTCTCGTCGAACGGGCTCGCCCCCACCGCGTCCCGGCGCACCAGCAGCGCCGCCGACGGGACGTAGGCCACCCGGCTCAGCGGCACGACCGGGGCAGCGCGCGGGCCGAGGTCGAGCGAGGACCGGGCCGACTCGTAGCGCGCCAGCCAGCCGCGGCCGAGCTCGTGGGCGACGACGCGGGGGGCGACGAGGGCGAGCGCCGGGTCCGCGCCGTGGGCCAGCAGGAGCTCGAGCCAGCCCGGCCGGGGCACCACGTCGGAGTCGAGGAACGCGACCCACTCGGTGTCGGCCGCGACCGTGCCGGTGTTGCGGGCCGCGGCCGGGCCCCGGGACCGGTCGTGGCGCAGCACGGTGGTCGGGAGGTCGTGCGGGGGCAGGGCCAGCGGGGGCGTCGAGCCGTCGTCGACGACGACCACCCGGGCCACCCCGCTGCCCGCCAGCGCGTCGAGCAGCCGTCCGACGCCGGTGGGGTTGTCGCGCACCGGGACCACCACGGTGACCCGGTCGGGCGTCGGGCTGGGGGCGGTGCCGGCGACGGGGTGTGCGACGCCCGCGTCGAGCAGGGTGCGGGCCAGGCCGGCGGTCCGGGCGTCGGTGACGCGCAGCGGCGCCGCGGTGAGCAGGGCCCGGGCGGCGGGGGCGAGCCGCAGCAGCCGGGGCGGGGACCCGCCGAGCAGGGCCGCGCCCCCGTCGAGGCGGCGGGTGGTGGGGTCGAGCGCGACCGCGAACCCGTCGGGCAGGCGCGGCGTCACCCGAGCACCCCGTGCTCGCTGACGGTCCAGCGCCCCAGCGCGTCCCGGCCGCGGTCGACCAGGTCGGCCAGCAGCCGGGCGCCCTCCTGGGCCGATGCGCCGGCCGGGTCGCCGAGCACCCCGTTGGGGCTGACCGCAGCCACGCCGCCCGCGCGCAGCAGCGGCATGAGCTCCGCGGTGGGTCGGGTGTCCCCCGCCGCGGCGCGCCCCAGGTCCACGGCGGCGGGGTCGAGGTGCAGCAGCAGCGAGGTCTCGGTGCGCCCGGCGTGGGCGTCGGCGGGGTGCTCGGGGGTGCGGGGCACCGCGCACGGCCACCACGCGGCGTCGCGGCCCTCCTCGCGCAGCTGCGGCACCGCCCGGACCAGGGCGGGACCGTTGCCGCCGTGGCCGTTGACGAGCAGCAGCCGCGGCGCCCACCGTCCCGCCGAGCGGCCGAGCTCGAGGAGGACCCGGGCGAGGACGTCGGTGCCGATGCTGACGGTGCCGGGGAAGTGCTCGTGCTCCCCGCTCGCGCCGTAGGCGACCGGGGCCCCGAGCAGCGCGCCGGGGGTGGTCTCGACCAGGCGGGCGGCGACCGCGGCGGCGACGCGGGTGTCGGTGTCGAGCGGCAGGTGCGGGCCGTGCTGCTCGGTCGAGCCCACGGGGACGACGAGCACGGCACCGTCGGGCACGTCGGGCCAGCGCAGCCCCGCGAGTGCGGTCACCCCGCGCACGCTAACCCCCTCCGCCGACCGCACACTGCGGGCGATCGGCCACCGCTGCCGCGTCCGTCGAGCCACACCGCGGGCAGTGTGCGCTCCCGGGACCCCGCATGTAGCGGGCTACCTGCGGATGCCGCGGCGGCTGGGGACGCATGTAGCGGGCTACCTGCGGGGGCCGGACCGGGGACGGGCGCGTGTAGCGGGCTACCTGCGGGGCCCGCGGCGGTTGGGGACGCACGTAGCGGGCTACCTGCGGGGGCCGCGGCGGCTGGGGGCGCAGGTAGCGGGCTACGTGCGGGGGGCACCGAGCACCCGGACGAACCCCGGCGGCACCACGACGTCGGCCGGGGACAGCTCGTGCACCGAGCGGCGCCCCAGCCGCAGCAGCGCGGCGTCGACCCCGCGGCGCAGCACGTCGAGCACGTCCTCGACGCCCGCCTGCCCGTCCGCGGCGAGACCCCACAGCGGCGCCCGGCCGAGCAGCACGGCCCGTGCCCCCAGGGCGAGCGCCGCGACCACGTCCGACCCGCGGCGCACCCCCCCGTCGGTGAGCACCTCGACCTCGTGGCCCACGGCCTCGGCCACGGCGGGCAGCGCCCGGACCGCGGCCGGGGTTCCGTCGAGGTTGTTGCCGCCGTGGTTGGACACCGAGATCGCGGTGACGCCCGCGTCGACGGCTCGGTGCGCGTCGTCCACCCGCACCACCCCCTTGAGCAGGAACGCACCCCCCCACTGCTCGCGCAGCCAGGCCACGTCCTCCCACGACGGCGGCGGGGTGTCCAGCCACTCCCGGTAGGCGCTGAAGAAGCCGTGCTCGGACCCGTCCGCCCGCAGCAGGTTCGGTGTGCCCAGCGTGGGCGGTGCGCCGGTGCGGGCGTAGCGGGCCAGCCAGCGGGGCCGGGCCAGGCACTGCGGGCCGAACCGCAGCGCGGTGCGCAGGTCGACGCGCTCGGGGATGGCCGGGCTGCCCCAGTCCCGCCCCTGCGAGAACGACCAGTCCGTGGTGAGCACGACGCCCGCCGCCCCCGCGGCCCGGGCCCGCTCCAGGGTGGCGGCCAGCCGGTCACGCCCGCCGATCCAGTGCAGCTGCACCAGGGTGGGCGCGCCGGCGGCGCACACGTCCTCCACGGACCGGGAGGCGAAGCAGGACAGCGCCGTCGAGACGCCCCGGCTCGCCGCGGCCCGTGCCACCGCCACCTCGCCCTCGGGGTGCACGGCCTGCACCCCGACCGGCGAGATCATCACCGGCAGGGCCAGCGGCACCCCCAGGACGGTGGTCCGCAGGTCCCGCTCCCCCACCGCGACGCCGGGGCGCGCGACGAGGCCGAGCCCGCGGTAGGCGGCGGTGTTGTCGTCCAGGGTCTGCCCGCGCTCCGAGCCGGCGTGCAGCGCGGCGTGCACGGAGCGGGGCAGCCGACGCCGGGCCCGCGCCTCGGCGTCGGCGACCGTGCTGAGCCGGCTGCGGCTCAGACGGCCTCCCGCACGGCCTCGGTGACGTGCTTGGAGCCGTTGACGCCCAGCACCCGCGGGAAGCCCGGGGGCACCACGACGTCGGACGGGGACAGGTCGTGGACCGACTTCTGCCCGAGCCCGAGCACGGCGGAGTCGATGCCGCTGCGCAGGATGTCGAGGACGTTCTCCACCCCGGCCTGGCCATTGGCCGACAGGCCCCACAGGTACGCGCGGCCGATCATGGCGGCCTTGGCGCCGAGCGAGAGCGCCTTGACCACGTCGGACCCGCGACGGATGCCGCCGTCGGTGACGATCTCGACCTCGTGGCCCACGGCCTCGGCGATGGCGGGCAGCGCCCGGATCGGTGCCGGGGTGCCGTCGAGGTTGTTGCCGCCGTGGTTGGACACCGAGATGGCGGTGACGCCGGCGTCGACGGCCTTGTGCGCGTCGTCCACCCGCATCACGCCCTTGAGCATGAACGGCCCGCCCCACTGCTCGCGCAGCCAGGCGACGTCCTCCCACGTCGGCAGCGGGGTGCCCATCCACTCGCCGTAGGCGCCGAAGAACGTGGGCGCCGGGCCACCGTCGGGCGGGGCCAGGTTCGGGGTGGTCAGGTCGGGGATGGTGCCGGTGCGGGCGAAGTCCCACAGCCACTTCGGCCGCAGCGCGCACTCGGGGCCGAACTTGACGGCGGCCTTGAGGTCGACCTTCTCCGGGATGGCCGGGGAGCCCCAGTCGCGCCCCTGGGAGAACGACCAGTCCAGCGTCATGATGAGCCCGACGGCGCCGGCCGCGCGGGCCCGCTCCATGCGCTGCACCAGCACGTCGCGGCTGCCCACCCAGTACATCTGGAAGAACGTCTGCGGGCTGGCCGCGCACACGTCCTCGATCGACTTGGACGCGAAGCTGCTGAGTCCCATGGTGATCCCGCGGGCGGCGGCCGCCCGGGCGACGGCGACCTCGCCCTCGGGGTGCACCGCCTGCACACCCGTCGGGGAGATCATCACGGGCATGCTCAGCGGCTGGCCCATGACCGTGGTGGACAGGTCGCGCTCGCCCTGCAGCCCGGCGACGTGCGGGGCGAACCCCAGCTCGCCGTACGCGGCGGTGTTGTCGTCGACGGTGAGCCCGCGCTCCGAGCCGGCGATGAGCGCGTCGTAGACCGACTTCGGCAGCCGCTTCTTGGCCCGCCGCTGCGCCTCGGCGACGGTCTCGAACCACGGGTTGCCCGCAAACCCCAGCAGCGCCATCAGCGCGTCACCTCCAGGCCCGCGACCGGGCTCTCGTCGCACAGGCTGACCGGCGGCCGGGTCATCAGGGTCAGCGGCACCGGCTTGGGCGCCTGCCCGCGCACCGGTCCGCTGTGGGAGTGGTCCCCGGTCGGCTTCGGGTTGGTGCTGCGGTCGACCTCGCCGAGCGCCAGCTCGCCGTAGCCCTGCACGCACTCCGGGTCCGGGCCGTCCAGGGGCAGCCCGGTGAAGAACTTGGCCGCCATGCAGCCGCCGCGGCAGGAGTCGAAGTGCTGGCACTTGGTGCAGGCGCCGCCGGTCTGCGGGCTGCGCAGCTCGGTGAACAGCTCGGAGTGCTGCCACACCTGCTGGAACCCGCCGTCGTGCACCAGGTTCCCGGCGAGGAACGCGTCGTGGATGGCGAACGGGCAGGCGTAGACGTCACCGATCGGGTCGATCAGGCACACCACCCGGCCGGCGCCGCAGAGGTTCAGCCCGGGCAGCGCGTCGCCGAACGCCGCCAGGTGGAAGAACGAGTCCCCGGTCAGCACGCCCTCGCCGTGGGCGACGAGCCAGTCGTAGAGCTCGCGCTGCTGCTCCATCGTCGGGTGCAGCTCGTTCCACACGTCGGCGCCGCGGCCGGCGGGGCGCAGCCGGGTCAGCCGCAGGGTGGCGCCGTAGCGGTCGGCCAGGGCCTTGAACTCGTCGAGCTGGGAGATGTTGTGCCGGGTGCAGACCACGGAGATCTTGGCGTCGGAGAAGCCGGCGTCGGCGAGGTTCTGCAGGGCGCGACAGGCCATGTCGAAGCTGCCCGCGCCGCGCACCGCGTCGTTGACCTCGGCGGTCGCGCCGTCCATCGAGATCTGCACGTCGACGTAGTCGCTGGCCGCGATGCGCCGGGCGACCTCGGCGGTGATCTTCACGCCGTTGGTGGAGAACTTGACGCCCACCTGGTGGCTGGTGGCGTAGTCGACCAGCTCCCAGAAGTCGGGCCGCACGGTGGGCTCGCCGCCGCCGATGTTGACGTAGAAGACCTGCATCCGCTGCAGCTCGTCGATGACGGCCTTGCACTGCTCGGTGCTCAGCTCGCGGGGGTCACGCCGGCCCGAGGCGGACAGGCAGTGCACGCAGGCGAGGTTGCAGGCGTAGGTCAGCTCCCACGTCAGGCAGATGGGCGCGTCCAAGCCGAGCTCGAACTGGTCGACCAGCCGGCCCACCTTCGGGGTGTCGGTGCGCGGTTCGGCGACGGCGGTCACGGGGTCTCCTGGGAGTCGGGGGCGGCGGGGTCGCGGCGGACGATCATGTTCGAGTCGACGAGGGTCTGCAGCGCCCTCGCGTAGGCGGGCAGCGCGGCGTCGGAGACCCCGGCGGCCACGCACGCGGCGCGGCCGTCGGGGTGCTCCGCCAGCGAGTCCACGATCCCGACGACGGTGCGGTTCTTGAGGAACGAGAGCCGCCGCGTCCCGAAGTGGTAGAGCAGCGCGCCGAAGGGCTCGGGGCGCACGGCCACGCGGGGGTGGACCTGCCAGGGCAGGTCGAGGACGTCGGTCGTGGTCACGCTGGGGCTCGTCATCGCGGTGGGGTGCCGGGCCGGGTCAGTAGACGCCGCACATGCCGTCGATGGAGACCTCCTCGACGAGGGTCTCCTCCACGAGGACCTCGTCGTGCTGCGGGCTGTTCGGGGTGGCGGCCATGGTGTCTCCTCCTGGTCGGGACTTGTGACGTGGACCATAATGGCACCGAGTGCCAGGGGGAAGGGGTCCGGTGGACGATCTCGGAGACGTCGCGTCCCGGGTGGGGCGACGCCCCGCCACCACGGTGACCCGGGTCAGCCACGTCGGTCTCGAGCTCTTCGCCCGCGACGGCTTCGAGGCCACGAGCGTGGAGGCGATCGCCGAGGCCGCGGGCATCTCGCGGCGCACCTTCTTCCGGTACTTCCCGTCGAAGAACGACGTGGCCTGGGGCGACTTCGACTCCCAGCTCGGCCACATGCGCCGCTTCCTCGCCGGCCTCGACGGCGGCCTCCCGCTGCGCGAGGAGCTGCGCCTGGCCCTGCTGGACTTCAACACGTTCCCGGCCGAGGAGGCGGGCTGGCACCGCGAGCGGATGTCGCTGCTGCTCGAGGTGCCTGCGCTGCAGGCGCACTCGGCCCTGAAGTACGTCGGGTGGCGCCAGGTGGTGGCCGAGCACGTCGCCCGCCGCCGGGGCCTGGCGCCGGGGGACCACCTGCCCCGCACCGTCGGCTGGGTGCTGCTGGGGGTGGCGCTGGCCGCCTACGAGCAGTGGCTGGACGACCCGCGCCTGGACCTGCTCGACCTGCTGGCCGCCGGCACCGACCTGCTCGGGGCCACGCTGGGACCGGACCCCACCGCGCGCTGAGGGTGCCGACCTGCCCGACCGGGCAGGTCCCCGACTGCCCGACCGGAGCGGCTTGGCTGCCGTCCGGAGGGTTGTGACCCGGGCCACTTACCGCGGGGCGGGGGCGCTCCTACCGTCACGGCCACGCCCCGGCGTGCACCCCCGGACCCCGGCCACGCCCCGCGCGGCCCGGCTGCCGCGGCGACGCGGCCGGACCCCCGGCTCCCGTCCCACCCCCCACCCGAGAGGACACGACCATGAAGGTCGACGACCTGCTGAAGCCGTTCCCCATCAAGGAGTTCCACCCGTTCCCCCGGGCGATGATGGGTCCGGGAGCCCACGAGATGATCGGGCCCGAGGCGCTCAAGCTGGGCTTCAAGAAGACCCTGGTGATGACGTCGGGGCTGCGCGGCACCGACATCGTCCACAACATCGTCGAGTCGATGCGCTACCACGGCCTCGAGGTCGAGGTCTACGACCAGGTGGAGTCCAACCCCAAGGACTACAACGTCATGGACGCGGTCGCGCAGTACCAGTCCACCAAGTGCGACTCTTTCGTCTCCATCGGCGGCGGCTCCAGCCACGACGCCTGCAAGGGCGCCCGCATCGCGGTGGCCCACGACGGCCGCAACGTCAACGAGTTCGAGGGCTTCAACCAGTCCGAGAACCCCAAGAACCCGCCCCACATCGCCGTCTCCACCACCGCGGGCACCGGCTCGGAGACGTCGTGGGCCTACGTCATCACCGACACCACGACCGACCCGGACAACCCGCACAAGTACGTGGCCTTCGACGACGCGTCGGTCACCACCCTGGCGATCGACGACCCGGTGCTCTACTACGACTGCCCCACCGACTACACCGCGCAGTGCGGGTTCGACGTCCTGGCCCACGCCTCCGAGCCCTACGTCTCGCGGCTGAACTTCCAGCCGTCGCTGGGCAACGCGCTGCACGCCATCAAGCTGACCTCGGAGAACCTCCGCGCGGCGGTCTGGAACGGCCAGGACCTCGCCGGCCGCGAGGGGATGATGTACGCGCAGTACATCGCCGCCCAGGCGTTCAACTCGGGCGGGCTGGGCATCATCCACTCGATCAGCCACGCGGTGTCGGCGTTCTACGACACCCACCACGGCCTGAACAACGCGGTCGCGCTGCCCCGGGTGTGGGCGTTCAACATGACGGCCAACTACCCCAAGTTCGCCGACATCGCCCGCGCCATGGGCATCGACACCCACGGCATGACCGACCAGCGGGCCGCGCACGCCGCCCTCGAGGCGTCCATCCAGCTGCTCCGCGACGTCGGCATCACCGAGAAGTTCACCGACGTCACCAAGGACAGCTACTCCAAGAACCGCCTCGGCACCGGCCCGACGAAGTTCTACGAGAACGCCGGCGTCATCACCGGCGACGACGCGGACGTCGACCGCATCACCCGCCACGTGCTCGGCGACGCCTGCACCCCGGGCAACCTCAAGGAGTGCACGTTCGAGACCGTGCGCCCCGTCGTCGACCACTGCATGAACGGCGACCTGGACGACCTGCTCGGCTGACGCCGGGCCCGCTCGCCCGCCGCGGGCGGCACCGGTACCCACCCCGGTGCCGCCCGCGGCGCACCACCCCACCCCGCCTGGAGAGGCCCGCAGTGAGCGACCCCACCCCCACGTCCACCGGCACGACCTTCGAGACCGTCGACGACGTGGTGACCGCCTTCGCCGAGCACGGCTACATCGCCGACACCAAGCTCGCGACCACCGTCTTCCTGCAGACCCGGCTCGACAAGCCCGTCCTGCTGGAGGGCCCGGCCGGGGTGGGCAAGACCGAGCTGGCCAAGACCCTGGCCCTGGCCAGCGGCCGCAAGCTGCTGCGGCTGCAGTGCTACGAGGGCCAGGACGAGACCAAGGCCCTCTACGAGTGGGACTACGGCAAGCAGCTGCTCTACACCCAGGTGCTGCGGGAGAAGATCGGCCAGCTCGTCGCCGACGCCCCCGACATGGCCTCGGCCGTGGAGCGGATCGCCGCGCAGGACAGCGTCTTCTTCTCCGAGCGCTTCCTCGCCCCCCGCCCGCTGCTCGAGGCCGTGCGCTCCGAGCAGCCGGTGGTGCTGCTCATCGACGAGGTCGACCGCGCCGACGAGGCCCTCGAGGCCGTCCTGCTCGAGGTGCTCGGCGAGGGCCAGGTGTCGGTGCCCGAGCTGGGCACCTTCACCGCCACCACCCCGCCGTGGGTCGTGCTGACCTCCAACAACACCCGCGACCTGTCCGCGGCCCTCAAGCGCCGCTGCCTGCACCTGTTCCTCGACTACCCCACCGCCGAGCGCGAGCTGGAGATCGTCGAGACCAAGCGGACGGGCCTGACCACGGCGCTCGCCACGCAGCTGGTCGAGGTGGTCCGCGGCCTGCGCGAGCTGGACCTGCGCAAGAGCCCGTCGATCTCGGAGACCATCGACTGGGCCCGCACCCTGGCCGTGCTGGGCGCCACCGAGCTCACCCCGCGGCTGCTCAACGACACCGTCAGCGTGGTCGTCAAGTACGACAAGGACGTCCGCAAGGCCAGCGAGGCGCTGCCCCGCCTCGTCGACCCCAACGCCGTCGTCGAGGAGGCCCACGGGCACGGCCACGGTCACGGGCACGGCCACGACGAGCCCCCCGCGCCGCCGGTCACCGCGCCGCCCGCCGCCCGTGGGCGCCGCGACGACCCCGAGGACGCGCGCAACGACGACACCGGCCGCGCCAAGCGGGCGGGCAAGGACGCCCCCGGCCGCCACGACGACGGCTACTACGGGGGCAGCGCGGGCGCCGACGGGGCGGGCAGGCCGGCCGCGCCCCGGGCCCCGGTGCCCTCGAGCCAGGGCAGCCGCAGCTTCCTCGGCAGCCGGCCGAGGAAGAAGGCCTGAGCGGTGGAGCGCAGCGTCCACCGGTTCGTCCGCATCCTGCGGCTGCGCGGGGTCCGGGTCTCGGTGCCCGAGCTGCTCGACGCGCTGCGGTGCGCCGCCCAGCCCGGGATGCTCGCGGACCGCGACCTGCTCCGCGAGGCGCTGCGGGTGGCCCTGGTCAAGGACCGGGCCGACGACGAGGTGTTCACCGAGGTCTTCGAGAAGTTCTTCCGCCTCGTCGCGGTCAGCCCCGCGCAGACCGGGCACGGCCACGGGCACGGCCACGACGACCTCTCCGACACCGGCTCGCTGGACCAGTTCACCCTGTCCGAGGAGCCGGGCCAGCTGCCGCAGCAGGGCCACGAGCACGGCAAGCCCGCGGACATCAAGGACTTCTTCGACCCCGACGACATGGCCACCCAGTACAACCTGCACCAGGAGGCCAACAAGATCGACCTCGCCGCGATGACCGACGAGATCGTCTTCTCCAAGGACTCCACCGAGCTGCTCGGCGAGGGTGCGCGGGTGCAGATCGAGGCCGACCGGCTGCACGGCGGCGGCGCCCCCGGCAGCATCTCGACCTCCACCGGCACCCGGGTGGCCGCCGACCTCTCCGTCGCCGAGAGCGAGGCGCTGTTCGGCTGGCTCGACGACCTGCCCGTGGACGAGGCCAGCGCCGGGGACATGTCGGACTCCGCGTCCGACCTGCGCCGCCGCCTCGCCGGGGTGCTGAACAACCTGCCCGCCGCGCTGAAGAAGCACCTCGAGAGCCTGCTGGCGCTGGAGGACCGCGTCGTCGAGGGCGGGGACGACGAGCGCGTCGCCGAGGTCGACCACGTCGGGGAGCACGAGCGCGCCGAGCTCGAGGACTCGCTGCGCCGGCTCACCGCCAGCCTGCACGGCGCGCTGACCCACCGGCACAAGGTCGGGGCGCGGGGACGCATCGACTCCGGGCGCACCATGCGGCGCAACCTGCGCTACGACGGGGTGCCCTTCCGCCCGGTGACCGTGATGCGCACCGAGGACAAGCCGCGGCTGGTGCTCCTGGCCGACGTGTCGCTCTCGGTGCGGGCCACCGCACGCTTCACCCTGCACCTGGTGCACGGCCTGCAGGACCTGGTCAGCCAGGTGCGCACGTTCGTCTTCGTCGACGAGCTGGCCGAGGTGACCGACCTGTTCGCCGACCACCCCGCCGAGCACGCGCTGGGCATGGTCTTCGGCGGGGACGTCATCGACGTCGACGCGCACTCCGACCACGGCGCGGCCTTCGCCCAGTTCCTCGACGAGCACAGCGGCGCGCTGAACCGCCGCACCACGCTCATCGTGCTGGCCGACGGGCGCAGCAACGGCGCGGACCCGCAGCTGGAGCGCTTCGCCGAGATGAGCCGCCGGGTGCGCGAGACCATCTGGCTGACCCCGGAGCCGCGGTACTCCTGGGGCCTGGGCAGCTGCGACCTGCCCGCCTACGCCGAGCACTGCGACCGGGTGCGGGTGGTCCGCGACCTCACCGGGCTCTCCCACACCGCGCAGGACATGGCCGCGGAGACGGCGGGCCGGTGAGCGCGCCCGCGGTGGTCGACCCGGCCGGTACCACCGCGGCCCGGCCGGTGCTCGACGCCCTCGCCCGCGGCGTGCGCGGCCGCTTCGTCCACGGCCACGTCCGCGTCGTCCGCGAGGCCGGGCCGCGCCGGGTGCGGGTGCACCGCGCGGGGCCGCGGCTGCTGGTGCGCCACGGCCTGCTGCCCGCCGACCTCGACGAGCGGCTCGTCCCGCTGCTCGCCGCGCAGCTCGACGACGTCGACGAGCTGGCCGTGGTGCTGACCGGGGTGGTGCTGTCCACGGTGGACGACCCGCTGCGCGCCTGGACCCGGTACTACCGGCAGAGCCTGGCCCAGCTCGAGCGCGGCGCCACCGGCCTGGGCCCGGTGCACGCGCACGCGGTGGGGCTGCTGCGCGGGCGCGACGTGCTCGAGCTGGGGTCCTGCTTCGGCTTCCTCGCCCTCGCCGCGGCGGCCCGCGGGCACCGCGTCACCGCCACCGACGTCAGCCCGGGCACGGTGGCGCTGCTCGAGGCCGTCGCGCCGCGGCTCGGCCACGCCCTGGGCACCGCGGTGTGCGACGCCGCGGCCGTGCCCCGCCCGGACGGCTGCGCCGACACGGTGCTGGCCGTCCACCTGCTCGAGCACGTCGACGCGGCCCACGGTGCCGCGGTCGTCGCCGAGGCCTTGCGCCTCGCGCGGCGGCGGGTCGTGCTCGCCGTCCCCTTCGAGGACGTCCCGGACGCGGCCTACGGGCACGTCCGCACCTTCACCGCGGCACAGCTGCGTGCCACCTGCGTCGACGCCCGTCCCGGAGACGACTGGTCGATCGACGTCCACTCCCACCACGGAGGCTGGGTGGTGCTCGACCGCGTCACCCGTTCACGGACAGGAACCCCATGACCACGACCGACACCGGCGTCGCGTCCACCCCGGCGCGCACCGTCACAGACCAGTCCCACGTCCACGACGCGGGCGAGCTCGCCCCCGCGGCCAACCCCGGGATGGTGGGCGTCCCGACGTTCCTCGTCGGCGCGATCGCGCTCGGGCTGACCTCGGTGGGCTACGTCCCGGCCACCGCCGCCGCCTCGATCATCGCGATCGTCCTGGGCGCCACCGGCGTCGGGCAGGTGATCGCCGCGGTGTGGGCGATCCGGGAGGGCCAGGCCGCCGTGGCCGCGGTGTTCGGCATCTTCGGCGGGTTCTGGCTCAGCTACGCCATGCTGGTGATGGGGCTGACCCACGGCTGGTACACCTCGGCCGCCGGCGAGGCCTCCGCCGCGACCGACGCCGTGGCCGCGCAGAAGGTCTTCCTGCTGACCTGGCTGATCGCGGTGGTCGTGCTGACCCTGGCCTCGCTGCGCCTGCCGCTGGCGTTCACCGTGCTCTTCGCGCTCGTCGCGCTCTCGCTGCTGCTCTCCTTCCTCGGGGTGCAGACGTCCTCCACCGCGCTCGGCGAGGCCGGCGGCTACGCGGTGTTCGCCTTCACCCTCGTCGGCGTCTACCTGTTCTTCGACGCCTTCTCCGTCGCCACCGGCGGCAAGGCCCTGCCCCTGGGCAACCCCGTCGTCGGCTGACCCCCGCCCCTGCATCCCGCGGGCTCGACGTCGCGCAGACCCTGTGGGGACGGCATCGAGCCCGCGGGACGCATCCTGGCGGTGTCAGATGAGGCCGGCCTTGGAGGCGGCGTAGACGGCCTCTGCGCGCCGGGACACGTGCAGCTTGCGCATGATGTTGCTGGCGTGGAACTTCACCGTGGTCGCCGAGATGTACAGCCGCCCACCGATGTCGGCGTTCGACAGGCCCGCCGCGAGCAGCCGCAGCACCTCCAGCTCGCGCTCGGTGAGCTGCTCGCGCTCGGCCGGCCGGTGGTTGAGCGAGCGCACCACGGCGGCGGCGCTGCGGGCGTCGAACGCGCTCTCCCCCTGCGAGACCGCGCGGATGGCCCGGACCAGCTCGGTGGTGTCGACGTCCTTGACCACGTAGCCGCGGGCCCCGGCGTGCACCGCGCGCACCACCAGGTGCTCGTCGAGGAACGTGGTCAGCACCAGCAGGCCCAGCCCGGGGTGGGCGCGGGAGAGCTGCGCGCACAGCTCGAGGCCCTCGTCGTCGCTGCGGGAGGAGAGCTTGAGGTCGAGCACCACCACGTCGGGGGTGCGGCGGGCGACCTCGACCACCGCCGCCTCGAAGGACGCGGCCTCGCCGACCACGTCGAGGTCGTCCTCCCGCTGCAGCACCGAGCGCAGCCCCTCGCGCAGGATGGCGTGGTCGTCGACCAGCACCACCCGCACCGGCGCGCTCACGACCCGGCCCCGGTGGGCAGCGGCACCCGGGCCCCGATGCGGATGCCGCCGAGGCGCGCCGTGCGGATCTCGAACGTCCCGCCCAGCTCGCGGGCGCGCGTGGCCATGTTCGCCAGCCCCCGGTGCTGGCCGTCGACGTCGCCCGCCTCGGCCACGGCCAGCGCCCGGCGCAGCACCTCGGGCCGGCCGTGGCCGTCGTCGGCCACCGACACCGCGACCTCGCCGGCCCGGTAGGACAGCCGCACCACCGCGCGGGAGGCACCGGCGTGCACCGCGGTGTTGAACAGCGCCTCCCCCGCGATCCGCAGCAGCGCGTGCTCCACGTCGACCCCGAGCTCGCGCGGGCTGCCCTCCACCCGGACCGTCACGGCGAGCTCCTCGGGCTGGTGGACCGTGGTCAGCTGCTCGAGCAGCTCGGGCAGCGAGGCCCGCTCGGGCCCGTCGTCGTGGTTCAGGGCGTAGATCGCGGTGCGCAGCTGCTCCACGGCGCGGCGGGTGAGGTCCTTCGCGGTGCCGAGGCGCTCGACGACGACGGCCGGGTCGACGCCCGGGTCGCCCACCTCGGCGCGGCACAGCTCGATCTGCATGCCGGCCGAGAGCACCCGCTGGGTGACGCTGTCGTGCAGCTCGCGGGCGATGCGGTGGCGCTCGGCGTCGAGGGCCTCGCGGCGGTGGGCGACACCGAGCTGGCGCTGGGTCAGCTGCAGCTCGGCGTTGCGCTCGGCCAGGGCGGCCGCGTGCCGGGTGGACTCGGCGTAGGCGTGCTCCGAGCGCTCCAGCAGCACCTTGCCGGAGGTGAACAGGGCCGAGTTCTGCAGCGCCACCGCCGTCTGCCCCGCCAGGATGGTCAGCACCGCGGTGTCGGTGGCGTCGATGGTCCGCTCGGCCGGCGTCCACGCGACGAACGCCCCCACCACCCCGCCGTCGAGCACGATCGGGACGTGGGTGTGGTGGGCGGGCCCGTCGTCGTGGTGGGCCAGCCCGCCCTCGCGCGTGGCGCCGAGGTGCGCCAGCACGGGGGCGGGCAGCGGCAGGTCGGTGGGGTGCGGGTAGCCGTCGGGGCCCAGGACGAGCTGGCGGGGCCGGGCCTCGGGCAGCGCGCCGTCGGAAAGGGCGAACACCACCCACTCGGCGGAGAGGTGCTCCGCGGCGGCCTCGACGACCGCGCGGACCAGCGTGTCCGGCCCCTCCACGGTGCGCACCAGGGCACGCGAGATCGTCTCCAGCGCGTGCACCACCCGTTCCAGGCGCTCCGCGACCCCCCGGTACTCCGGGTAGAAGCTGCCCTTGCCGGAGCGGACCCCGGTCAGCGCGGCCAGGTCCGGCCAGGGGCTGCCCCCGGCCTCCGGCTCGCGCGTCCGGCTCACAACGCAGCCGCGAACAACGCCTCGATCTCGGCGTGCGTGGCGGTACGGGGGTTGGTCGACATGCAGGCGTCGCGCAGCGCGAGCTCCGCCAGCCGGGGCAGGTCCGCCCGGCTGACCCCGAGCTCGCCGAGCCCGGCGGGCACCCCGATGCCGCGGGAGAGCACCCCGACGGCGTCGGCCACCGCGTCCGCGGCCTCGGCCGCCGCCCCCGCCGCCTCGGTGAGCCCGAGCGCGCGGGCCACCTCCCGGTAGGGCTCCGGGTCGACCCGGGCGTTGAACCGGATGACGTGGGGCAGCAGCACCCCGTTGATGACGCCGTGGGGCAGGTCGAGCATGCCGCCGACGGGGTGGCTCATGGCGTGCGTGGCACCGAGGATCGCGTTGGTGAAGGCCAGGCCCGCCTCGAGGCTGGCCTGCGCCATCCGCTGCCGGGACCCGACGTCGCCCGGGTGGTGGATGGTGGCGGCGAGGTTGCCCGAGACCAGCGAGACCGCCCGCAGCGCGTGGCCGTCGGTGAGCGGGTTGTGGGCCAGGGAGACGAACGCCTCGATGCCGTGGGTGAGGGCGTCGAGCCCGGTGGCCGCGGCGAGCCAGTGCGGCATGGTCGTCAGCAGCCGGGGGTCGATGACGGTGACGTCGGGGACGAGCACGCGGCCGATGATGGTGATCTTGGTCAGCCGGGTGGTGTCGCTGACGATGCAGAACTGCGACACGTCGGCCCCGGTGCCCGAGGTCGACGGCACCATGACCAGCGGCGGGATGGGCTGGGTGACGCGGTCGACGCCCTCGTAGTCCAGGATCGACCCGCCGTTGGCCGCCAGCACGGCGATGCCCTTGGCGCCGTCGATCACCGAGCCGCCGCCGAGGCCGATGAGCACGTCGCAGCCGGACGCGGCGTAGAGCTCGTGGCCCGCGGTGATCTCGTGGTCCTTGGGGTTCGGGGTGAGCCCGTCGTAGACCACGGGGCGCAGCCCGGCGTCGACGAGGTGCGCCCGCAGCTCGGCCACCCAGCCGGCGTCGGTGAGGCCGCCGTCGGTGACGAGCATGGGCCGCACGGCACCCAGGCGGGCCGCGGCGAAGGCGGCCTCGCCCAGCGAGCCGGGCCCGAAGACGATCTCCGGGGCGTGGAACTTGGAGATCCGCGGTGCCCCGTCCCGCGGGCCCGCGCCGGGTCCGAGTCCGCCCGGTGCGCCGTCTGCCCGCGGCACGTCGTGGTCGGTCAGCAGCACCGCACACCCCCCTCGACCCGGCTCGTGTGACCGAGGTTACATGCCGGGTCGGCGGCCCCTGCTGCAACGAGGTCGCAACCCCGGACCTGCTGCGGCCCACCGGCAGCGGACCGCGCCCGAGCCGTCACGCGGTGCGGTGGATGCTGCCCTCGGTCTCGGTGAGCCGGCGCCCGTCACCGCCCCAGCGGCCCGCGATGATCTCCGCGGCGATGGCCACCGCGGTCTCCTCCGGGGTGCGCGCGCCCAGGTTGAGCCCGATGGGGCTGTGCAGCCGGGCGAGCTGCTCCTCGGTCACCCCCGCCTCCCGCAGCTGGGCCTCCCGGTCGTCGTGGGTGCGCCGGGAGCCCATCGCGCCGACGTAGGCGGGACGGGCGTCCCAGCCGTCGTCCCCGAGGGCCAGGGTCAGCAGCGGCACGTCGAACTTGGGGTCGTGGGTGAGCACCGCGAGCACGGTGCGCTCGTCGAGCCGGCCCGCGTCCCGCTCCGCCCGCAGGTAGCGGTGCGGCCAGTCGACGACGACCTCGTCGGCCTCCGGGAAGCGCTGAATGGTGGCGAACACGGGTCGCGCGTCGCACACGGTGACGTGGTAGCCGAGGAACGCGCCCATCGCCGCGGTGGCGGAGGCGAAGTCGATGGCCCCGAACACCAGCATCCGGGCCTTGGGGGCGTAGCTGGCGACGAAGACCTCCATGCCCTCGCCGAGCCGCTCGCCGTCCGGGCCGTAGCGCAGGGTGGCGTTGCGCCCGCCGGCGAGCAGGCCCCGGGCGTCGTCGGCCGCGGCGGCGTCCGCGCGCGGCGAGCCGAGGGTGCCGCTGACCGAGTCCGGCAGCAGCACCAGGCGCTGGCCGACGCGGCGGTCGTCGGGGTGGCGGGTGGTGGTGGCGACCGCCACCGGGACCCCGGCCGCGATCGCGGCGGCGACGTCCTCGAGCTCGGGGAAGGTCTGCCGGTCCACCTTCTCGACGAACACGTC
Source organism: Rhodococcus aerolatus (assembly GCF_054783215.1). NCBI lineage: Bacteria > Bacillati > Actinomycetota > Actinomycetes > Mycobacteriales > Nocardiaceae > Rhodococcus > Rhodococcus aerolatus. Next base: position 102,453 of record NZ_BAAGQZ010000044.1, read on the forward strand.
GAGGATGCCGCCGCAGGTCAGGCCGACCGCGAACGCGTCGTCGTCGGAGACGCCGTAGCGCTGCAGCTGCGGCACCCCGTCGGCGACCACCTCCTTGGCCAGCTCGTAGACCGCGCCCTCGACGCAGCCGCCGGAGACCGAGCCCACCACCGACTCGTCCCCGGCCAGCAGCATCGACGCGCCGGGCTGGCGCGGCGAGGACCGCCACGTGCCCACCACGGTGGCCAGGCCCACGGGCCGGTCCTCCCGCCACCACCTCAGGACGTCGTCCAGCACCTCACGCACGGGCGATCACCTCCACGAGCTCCTCGAGGGCCACGAGCGAGTGGCCCGAGACCAGGGTGTCGATGGCGGGCAGCGCCGCCGCGATGCCCGACTGCACCGGGGCGTAGCCGGCGCGCCCGGCGTGCGGGTTGGCCCACACGAGCGAGCGGGCCAGCCGGGAGAGCCGGGCGGCCTGCCGGCCGAGCAGCTCCGGCCCGCCGCGCTCCCAGCCGTCGGAGAACAGCACCACCACCGCGCCGCGGGCCAGGCCGCGCTGGCCCCAGCGGTCGGTGAAGACCTTGAGCGTCTCCCCCAGCCGGGTCCCGCCCGCGTAGTCGGGCACCGACGCGGCCACGGCCCGCAGCGCCACGTCGATGTCGGGGTGGCGCATCGCCCGGGTCAGCCGGGTCAGCCGGGTGCCCAGGGTGAAGGTCTCGACGTGGGCGGGGGCGCAGCGGGTGAGCACGTGCGCGGTGCGCAGCAGGGAGTCCGCGTAGGGCGACATGGAGCCGGAGACGTCGATGAGCAGCACCAGCCGGCGCGGGCGGCGGTCGCGGGCGTGGTGGGCGGGCCGGACCACCTCGCCGCCGGCGTGCAGCATGCGGCGCACCGTGGCCCGGGGGTCGACCGCACCGCGCCGGGCCGGGGTGCGGCGCAACGCGCGGCGGGTGGCGGGCCGGTAGCGCAGGCCGGCCAGCAGCCCGGCCACCTCGTCGCGCTCGGCCTGGCTGAGCTCGCTGAAGTCCTTGCGGCGCAGCACCTCCTGCTCGCTGGCGGCGGTGGACAGCGAGTCCTGGTCGTCGTCGCGGTCCCCGCTGCGCTGCGGCGGCGTGCCGGTCAACGACGCTATGGCCGACGGCTTCGGCGCCTGCGGCGGGGTGCGGGTGGTGACGACCTCGCGCCCGGAGTACCAGGCGGCGAAGGCGGCGTCGTAGCGCGGCAGGTCGTCGGGCTGGGCGCACAGCGTGATGCGCCCGGCCCAGTAGGTCTGCTCCGGGCTGGCCACGTCGACGCAGGACAGGGCGGTGAGGAAGCTGCGGCCGCGGGTGGCGTCGGCGGCCACCCCGCAGGCGCGCAGCACCCGGACGAAGCCGAGGTAGCCCAGCAGCGGGTCGGGCGGCTCCTGGGTTCGCACGGCGGTGACGAGGCCGTCACCGTTCCCGGGGGGCGTCACGGCGTCACGAGGCCAGCAGCTGGTCCAGGCCGATCTGCACAAGCTTGTCGGCGTCCTCCCGGTACTTCAGCACCGCCCCGAGGGTGGCGGCGGCGGACTCGACGTCGAGGGTGGTGCGGCCCAGCGCGGTGAGCGCCGCGGCCCAGTCCAGGGTCTCGGCCACCCCGGGGGGCTTGAGCAGGTCGAGGCTGCGCAGCGCCCGGCTGGCCACCGCCACCTGGTGGGCCAGCGACGCGCTCACCCCGGGCTGCGCGGTGCGGACGATCTCGATCTCGCGGGCCAGGTCGGGGTGGTCCACCCAGTGGTAGAGGCAGCGGCGCTTGAGCGCGTCGTGCACCTCCCGGGTCCGGTTGGAGGTGAGCACGACCAGCGGCGGGGTGGTGGCGACGACCTCGCCGAGCTCGGGGATGGAGACGCGGTTCTCGGCCAGCACCTCGAGCAGGAACGCCTCGAACTCGTCGTCGGCGCGGTCGATCTCGTCGACCAGCAGCACGCAGGGGGCGCGGCGCAGCGCCTCGAGCAGCGGCCGGGCCAGCAGGAAGCGCTCGGTGTAGAGCTCGGACTCCGCCGCGTCGACGGTGCCCGCGGCGTCCGCCCCGGTGGCCTCGAGCGCGCGCAGGTGCAGCAGCTGGCGGGGGAAGTCCCAGTCGTAGAGCGCCTGGCTGGCGTCGATGCCCTCGTGGCACTGCAGCCGGATCAGCGGCAGCTCGAGCGCGGTGGCCAGGGCGCTCGCCAGCGCGGTCTTGCCGGTGCCGGGCTCGCCCTCGCAGAACAGCGGGCGCTTCATCGCGTGGGCCAGGAACGCGGCCGTGGCCACGCCGTCGTCGGGCAGGTAGCCCACCGAGCGCAGCGCCGTGGTCATGTCGGCCGGCGAGGAGATGTCCACGCGACCACCCTAGGCTCGGGTGTGACGACGGCCACCACCGACGGTGTTTCGGCAACGCCTCTGCAACCCTGCCGTGCGATGACCGCCGAGCCGACCCCCGAGCCGACCGCCGAGCCGCTGCCCGTCGTCCTGCCCGACGGGACGGCGCTGCCCGCGACCGTGCACCCCGGCCCGCCGGGGGCGCCCGTCCTCGTCGTCCTGCCCGGCATCGGCGTCGCTGCCCGGTCCTACCGCCACCTCGCCGCGGCCCTGGTGCAGCGGGGCCTGCAGGCCGTCGTCGTCGAGCTGCGCGGGCAGGGCAGCAGCACGCAGGTCGGCCGCGGGAGCACCCACGGCTACCACGCGCTGGCGTCTGAGGACGTCCCCGCGGTGCTCGCCGCCACCGCGCGGCGGCTGCCCGGCGCCCCGCTGCTGCTGCTCGGGCACAGCCTCGGCGGGCAGGTGGGGGTCATCGCGGCCGCGCTGGCCGCCGACCGGGGCGCGCCGCCGGCGGGGGTGGTGCTGGTGGCCGCGGCGACACCCCACTTCCGGGCGTACCCGCCGGTGCTCGCGGCGCGGAACCTGCTGGGCACGTCCGCGGTGGCCGCGGTCGCGGGCGCGCTGGGCTACTGGCCGGGTGACCGGCTGCGCTTCGCGGGGCGGCAGTCCCGGGTGCTGGTGCGCGACTGGGCGCGGCTGGCCCGCACCGGCCGCTACGCCCCCGCCGGGGCCGGGGAGACCGACTACGAGGCGCTGCTCCCCCGGCTGGCCGTCCCCGTGCTGGCCGTCTCGCTGGCCCGCGACGGCATGGCCCCGGCTCGCGCCGTGGACCGGTGGGCGCAGCGGCTGCCCGCCGCGGCGCTGACCCGCGCGCACGTGCCCGAGCCGCTGGGGCACACGGGCTGGCTGCGCCGGCCGGGGGCCGTCGCCGACCTCGTCGCCGCGTGGTGGGCGGCGGGACGTGGCACGGTCGGGGACAACACCCCCACCCCCTGAAGGAGACCCCCACCGTGCCCATCGCCGGCATCCAGGACTACAGCCACGTCCGCGTCACCGTCACCGACATCGACCGCAGCCGCGCCTTCTACGACGCGGTCTTCGGCTTCGACGTCTACGCCGAGCTCCCGCCGGACGCGGACGAGGAGACCCGCGAGAAGCTGTGGTTCGTCTTCGGCGGCGTGATCTACCAGTTCGCCGGCGGGCTGCTGGGGCTGCGGCCCGTGGCGCAGGCCGGGGACGCCTTCGACCCCGACCGCGTCGGCCTGGACCACCTCAGCTTCACCGTCGCCGACGAGGACGCGCTGCACGCGGCCGCCGCGGTGCTCGACGAGCTCGGCGTCGCGCACGAGGACGTCAAGGTCGCCGACGGCATGGGCCTGCTGGAGTTCAAGGACCCCGACGGCATCGCGCTCGAGATCTTCGCCGCGGTCTGAGCGGTGGGCCGCTGATGTTCACCGGCTTCGACCACACCCGGGTCCCGACCGACGGCGCCACGATCGACGTGGTGCACGCCGGCTCGGGGCCCGCGGTGCTGCTGCTGCACGGCTTCCCGCAGACGAGGGCCATGTGGTCGCGGGTGGCCGAGGACCTCGCCGCGGACCACACCGTGGTGGCGCTGGACCTGCGCGGGTACGGCGACTCCAGCCGGCCCGCCGACGGCGACGACCACGCCGGGCACAGCTTCCGGGCGATGGCCGCCGACGCGGTCGCGGTGATGACGGCGCTGGGCCACGAGCGGTTCACCGTCCTGGGCCACGACCGCGGCGCCCGGGTGACCCACCGGCTGTGCCTGGACCACCCGGAGCGGGCGGTGCGGGCCGCGGTGCTCGACGTGCTGCCCACGCGCCACGTCCTGGCCACCGCCGACCGCGTCGTCGCCCAGGCGTACTACCATTGGTTCTTCCTCACCCAGCCCGAGCCGCTGCCGGAGACGCTGGTCGGGGCCGACCCGGGGTGGTACCTGGACTGGTGCCTGCAGGCGATGAGCGGCGGCGGGCCGGGCGGGTTCACCGACGCCGCGCGCGCGGAGTACCGCCGGGCGGCGGGGCTGGCGGGCTCCGTGCACGCCTGGTGCGAGGACTACCGGGCGGCGGCGAGCGTCGACCAGGTCCACGACGAGGCCGACGCGGCGGCAGGACGGCGCGTCACCGTGCCGCTGCTCGTGCTGTGGGGCAGCCGCGGGCTCGTCGGCGGGTACTTCCCCGACGGTGCCGACCCCCTGGAGGTGTGGCGGCGCTGCGCCGACGACGTCCGCGGCCACGTCGTCGAGGGCGGCCACTTCCTCGTCGAGGACAACCACGCCGACACCCTCGCCGCGCTGCGGGCGTTCCTGGCCGAGGAGCCGCCCGCGTCTCGGGGATGATGGGGCGGTGTCCGGACTCGAGCGCTCGGCGGTCCCCGCCGGGCTGCGCCGCCGGGCCCGGGACGCCCCCGACTCCGCCGCCGTGCTCGGGCTCGCGCGGGTGGGGCTCGCCGCCTACGGCGTGGTGCACCTGCTGATCGCCTGGCTGGCGCTGCAGCTGGCGTGGGGGTTCCGGGGCCGCGACGCCGACCAGAACGGCGCGCTCGGTGCGGTGGCCGACACCACGTGGGGACCGCTCATGCTGCTCGTCCTGGCCACCGGGCTGGCGGCGCTCGCGCTGTGGCAGGTGGGCGAGCTGCGCTGGCTGTGGCGCGACGCCGGGCCCGACGGCGGCCGGCGCGCCGCGGTGATCGGGACCGTCGAGTCGGTGGGCAAGGCACTGGTCTACCTGGCGCTGGCCGCGCTGGCCGTGCGGTTCGCCACCGCGACGGCCTCACCGGTCGACGCCGGGGAGCGGACCACGGCCGGGGTGTTCGCGCTGCCCGGCGGGCGGCTGGCCGTGGGGGTGGTCGCGGTGGTGGTGGCCGGGATCGGGGTGCGGCAGTGGGTGACCGGGCTGCGCGCTGACTTCCTCGAGGAGGTCGACACCGACGGCGCCTCCCCGGCACGGCAGGCCGTGGTGCGCTGGCTCGGCCGGGTCGGGTTCCCGGCCAAGGGCACCGCGCTGGTCGTCGTCGGGGCGCTGTTCGCCACGGCCGCGTGGACGTTCGACCCCGCGCAGGCCACCGGGCTCGACGGTGCGCTGCGGGCCATCCTCGCCGCGCCGTACGGCCGGGTGCTGCTCAGCGTGGTCTCGCTCGGCATCGGGGCGTTCGGGTTGTTCAGCCTGGTGCGCGCCCGCTACCCGTCCCGCACCTGACCCGGCCGGCCGTTCCCCCGCACACTGCGGGCAGTGTGCGGCCTCGTCCGCCCGGCCCCGGCCACACCGCGGGCAGTGTGCGCCGCAGGTCGCGGGCTACCTGCGCGCTGCGACGGCTGGGCCGACGCAGGTCGCGGGCTACCTGTGGTTGGGGGCGGGGCCGCGGGGGCGTCAGGCGGGGTGGTCGTCCTCGGGGGTGTCGACGTCGCGGCCGGTGGCGAGGTCGCCGCACTCGACGAGCTCGACGCCGGCACGGCCGCGCAGGAACGCCCGCGCCCCGCGGTCGCCCGTCGCCGACGCCGCCACGGCCACCCAGTGCTCCCGGGCCAGCAGCACCGGGTGCCCGGCCACCCCGTCGTACGCCGCCCGCGCCACGTCCGCGCCCCGCACCCGCCCGGCCTCGAGCACCCGGGCGACCACGTCCGCACCGACGTCGGGGGTGTCGACGAGGTGCAGCACCGCGTGGGTGGCGTCGGTCGCCGCGGCCGCACCCAGGCCGGCCCGCAGCGACGCCCCCATGCCCGTCTGCCAGCCCGTCGCCACGACGACCTCGGCCCCCGCGGGCACCAGCGCGCGCGCCTGCCCGGCGGCCGCGCCGAGCACGACCACCACCCCCGCGCACCCCCCGTCGGTCAGCGCGGCGACGGCGCCCCGCAACCACCCGCCGTCGTGGGCCAGCGCCTTGGGCGAGCCGTAGCGGGTGCCGGACCCGGCCGCGAGCAGCACCCCCTGTGAACGAAACCTCGCGTCCTGGGTGCAGCTATCACACACGGACGACCTGCTCGATCGCGTCGCACAGGGTCGGCCACACCGCGCGGGGCAGGTCGTGGCCCATGCCGGGGACCTCGACCAGCGCGCACCCGGGGATGGCGGCCGCGGTCGCCCGCCCGCCGGAGGGGCGGATGACGCGGTCCCGGTCCCCGTGCAGCGCCACCGCGGGGATGCGCAGCCGCCCCAGGTCGGCGGTGCGGTCCCGCTCGGCGACGCACGCGGCGAGCTGGCGGCCGCCCCCGGTGCCGTCGGTCTCGTCGCGGGCCGCGGCCCGGCGGGCGGCCACCCGCACGTCCTCGTCGTCCACCTCGTCGCGGCCCACCGACCCGATGCGGCGGAACGAGGCGACGAGGCCCTCGACGGGGTCGGCGGCCGGCGGGCGCAGGAACTCCGGCACCATGCGCGGGCTCACCTTCCCGGTGCGGCCGTCCCCGGGGCGTCCCATCACCGACACCAGGCCGGTGACGAGGTCGGGGTGCCGGATCGCGACCTCCTGGGCCACCATCGCGCCCAACGAGGCCCCGACCACGGTCGCCCCGCCCGGCGCCACCTGCCGCAGCAGCCCGCCCGCGTCGTCGGCCATGTCGGCCAGTGTGTACACCGGGTGGGCCCGGCGGCGGACGAAGCCCCAGGCACTGATCCCGGGCCCGTTGAACGCCGTGGATCGGCCCACGTCGCGGTTGTCGAACCGCACCACGCGCAGCCCGCGGGCGACGAGGGCCGCGCACAGGTCGTCGCGCCACCAGTCCAGCGACAGCCCGAGGCCCATCACCAGCAGCACCGTGGGGTCCCCCTCGTCCCCGAGGACCTCGTGGCACAGGCGGACGGCGCCGACGTCGGCGAGGCGCTCGGTCATGCCCCCGGGTTCGCCCGGCGCGCCGATCACGGTTCGGCCGCGACCGTCCGCCCACCCGGCCGTGGTGGTGACGTGGGCCACTCCGGGTGTGGAACGCTGGGACCCGTGAGCACCGGGCGGCGCGGACGGGCGGCGCGCGCGGCAGCCGAGGACGGCCCGGCCGTCGCCGCGCTGCTCGACGAGCGTGCCGCCGTGCTGGACGTCCTGGACCGGGTCAGCACCCTGAGCAGCACCTCCCGCACCATCCGCGACGCCACCGGGGCGCAGGCGGCCTTCGTCGCCGACCTGCCCGAGCGCGACGGCCCCGCGGTGATCCGGTGGACCTCCGGCACCCGCGGCACGGCGCTCTCCGAGCTGGTCGTGCCCACCGGTCGCGGCATCGGCGGGCAGGTGCTGGCCACGGGCGGCCCCGCCGCGGTGCCCGACTACCTCACCTCGAGCCGCATCACCCACCACTACGACGCCCCCGTCAGCGCCGAGGGCCTGGGCGCGATGATCGCGGTGCCGGTGACGAGCCGGTCCGGGGACATCGTCGCCCTGGCCTACGCGGCGCGGCGCGGGGACGGCGCGTTCGGCGACGTGGCGCTCGACCAGCTGCGCGGGGTGGCCGCGCAGGCGGGGGCGGCGCTCGACGTGGCCGCGGGCGTCGAGCACCGGCTGCGGGAGGCGGTGGCCGACGAGCGCCGTCGCATGCAGCTGGCCATGCACGACTCGGTGGGGGCGATGCTGTTCTCCATCGGCGCCCAGGTGCACGACCTGCACGAGGCCTCGCGGCGCAACCCGGCGCTGGGCCGCCGGCTGCGCCGCATCGAGGCCGACGTCTCCGCCGCCTCGGCCGCGCTGCGGGAGTCGCTGCTGGCCCTGGGCGAGGCGCGCAGCGAGCCGCACACCGCGGCCGCCGTCGCCGCGGCCGCGCACTGCCGCTCCTTCGAGTCCCGCACCGGGGTGCCCGCCCGGCTCGTGGAGCTCACCGCGCTGCCCACGCTCGACACCGACCGCACCGCCGCGCTCGTCGCCGCCGTCCGCGAGGGCCTGGCCAACGCCGAGAAGCACGCCCGCGCCTCGTCGGTCGTCGTCAGCATCGGGGTGTGCGGGGGCGGCGTGCAGGTGGCGGTGAGCGATGACGGGTCCGGCGACGGCCCGGCCGACGCGTGCTTCTCCTCCGGGCTCGGGGTGGCCGCGCTCTCGGAGCGGGCGGAGAACCTGGGCGGCCGGGTCAGCCTGGTCCGCGACACCGACGGCGCCACGCTGCGCACCTGGGTGCCGCTGGACGGCGAGGCGGCCTCGTGACGACGGTGACGGACCCGACCACCCCGTCGCGACCGGCCACCGTGCGGGTGATGGTCGTCGACGACCACCCCGTGGTCCGCGACGGCGTGGCCCTGCTGCTGCGCACCGACCCGGGCTTCACCGTCGTCGGCGGGGCGAGCACCGGGCGCGCGGCGGTCGAGGCCGTCGCCGACGTGGCCCCGGACGTGGTGCTGCTGGACCTGCGGCTGCCCGACGGCCCCATCCCCCCGGTGGTGGCGGGGCTGCTGGAGCGCCGCCCTGGGCTGCGGGTGGTCGTCTTCACCGCCCACGGCGAGCGCCACGCCGTGCGCGCGGCCCTCGACGCCGGCGCGCACGGCTGCCTGCTCAAGGACGCCGGGACCACCGACCTCGTCGCCGCGCTGCGGGCGGTGCTGCGCGGGGAGCGGGTGGTGGACCCCCGGGCCGACCCGGGCGCGGCCGCCACCGGCACGCCGGAGCTGACCCGTCGGGAGTTCGAGGTGCTGCGGCTGGCCGCGCAGGGCAACACCAACCCGGAGATCGCCACGGCGACCGGCCTGGCCCGCAACACCGTCAAGACCTACCTGCAGACCACCCTGCAGAAGCTCGGCGCCCGCAACCGGGTCGAGGCCATCGCGATCGCCAGCGAGGCCGGCCTGCTCTGAGCCGTGCGTGACAGCTGCAGCCAGGGCCCGTTCACAGCCCCAGCGAGCGGGCGACCAGCATCAGCTGCACCTCGGTGGTGCCCTCGCCGATCTCGAGGATCTTCGAGTCCCGGTAGTGCCGCGCCACCACGTACTCGTTCATGAACCCGTACCCGCCGTGCACCTGGCAGGCGTCGCGGGCGTTGTCCATGGCGGCCTCGCCGGCGACGAGCTTGGCGATGGACGCCTCGGTCTTGAACGGCAGGCCGGCCAGCATCCGCGCGGCCGCGTCGTAGTAGGCGGTGCGCGCGGTGTGGGCGCGGGCCTGCATCCGGGCGATGGTGAACGCGATGGACTGGTTGGCCCCGATGGGCCGGCCGAACGCCTCGCGCTCCTTGGCGTAGCGGACGGACTCGTCGACGCAGCCCTGCGCCACCCCGGTGGCGACGGCGGCGATGGCGATGCGGCCCTCGTCGAGGATGCGCAGGAAGTTGGCGTAGCCGCGGCCCCGCTCGCCGAGCAGGTTCTCCTCGGGCACGCGGACGTCGTCGAGCGAGAGCGGGTGGGTGTCGGAGGCGTTCCAGCCCACCTTGTCGTACGCCTTCTGCGCGGTGAAGCCCTCGGTGGGCACGGGCACCAGGAACGCGCTGATCTCCGGGCGGTCCCCGGCCAGGGTCCCGGTGACGGCGGTGACGGTGACCAGCCGGGTGATGTCGGTGCCGGAGTTGGTGATGAACTGCTTGCTGCCGTTGATGACCCACTCGTCGCCCTCGAGCCGGGCGGTGGTGCGGGTGCCCCCGGCGTCGGAGCCGGCCTGCGGCTCGGTCAGCCCGAACGCGCCGAGCGCCTGCCCGGTGACGAGCTGGGGCAGCCAGGTCGCCTTCTGGGCGTCGGTGCCGAAGCGGTGCACCGGCATGGCGCCGAGTGACACCCCGGCCTCCAGGGTCATGGCCACGGACTGGTCGACCTTGGCCAGCTCCTCGAGCGCGAGGCAGAGGGTGAAGTAGTCCCCGCCCATGCCGCCGTGCTCCTCCGGGAAGGGCAGCCCGAACAGGCCCATCTCCCCCATCTGCTTGACCACCTCGTAGGGGAACGTGTGGTCGTGGTCGTGCTGCGCGGAGACCGGGCGCACCACCTCGTTCGTGAACTCCCGGACGGTCTCGACGAGCTGGGTCTGCTCGTCGGTGAGCTGGGTGTCGAGCACGGTGGGTCTCCTAGCTGACGGGGGTGGCGAGGGCGGTGACGACGCGGGACGGGCTGGGCCGGCCGAGCCGGGCGGCCATCCACGTCGAGGTCTCGACGAGGGAGGCCAGGTCGACCCCGGTGTGGACGCCGAGGTGGTCCAGGGCCCACAGCAGGTCCTCGGTGGCGAGGTTGCCGGTGGCCGACTCCGCGTAGGGGCAGCCGCCGAGGCCGCCGGCGGAGGAGTCCACGCAGGTCACCCCGTGGCGCAGCGCGGTGACGGTGTTGGACAGGGCCTGGCCGTAGGTGTCGTGGAAGTGCACGGCGACGTCGTCGACACCCACCCCGGCGCCGGTGACGGCGTCGAGCACGGTGACGACGGACCCGGGCGTGCCGACGCCGATCGTGTCGCCGAGGCTGATCTCGGCGGCCCCGGCGTCGTGCAGCACGGCCGCGGCGCGGGCGACGGCGGCGGGCTCGACCGCTCCCTCCCACGGGTCGCCGAAGCACATCGACACGTAGCCCCGCACGGCCAGGCCGGCGTCGACGGCGTCGCGGGTGGTGGCGGCGAGGACGTCGAGGGACTCGGCGAGGCCGCGGTTGAGGTTGCGCCGGGCGAAGGTCTCGGTGGCGCTGGCGAACACGGCCACCTCCCGCACCCCCGCGGCCCGCGCCCGGTCGAGGCCGCGGCGGTTGGGGACGAGCACGGGCATGCGCACCCCGTCGGGGGCCGGGCCCAGCGCGGCCAGCACCTCGGCGGCGTCGGCCAGCTGGGGCACCCACTCGGGCCGCACGAAGCTGGTGGTCTCCACGGCGGTGTGCCCGGCGGCCAGCAGCCGGCGGAGGAACTCGACCTTGACGTCGGTGGGCACCAGCGCGCGCTCGTTCTGCAGGCCGTCGCGGGCGCCGACCTCGTAGACCCGGACCCGCTCGGGCAGGTCGGTCGCACGGGTCACCCCGGGGTCAGGCACCGGTCTCCTCCTCCTCCTGCACGTCCACCGTGGCCAGCAGCGCGTCGACGGCGACGGACGCGCCGGCCCGGACCTCCACCGCCGAGACGGTGCCGGCGTGCGGGGCGCGGATCGTGTGCTCCATCTTCATGGCCTCCACCACCAGCAACGGCTGGCCGGCCGTCACCTCGTCGCCCGCCGAGACGTGCACGGCCAGCACGGTTCCCGGCATGGGGCTGCGCAGCTGCGCCTCCCCGGCCGCGGCGTCGCGGGCGCGGTCGGCGGTGAGCTCGCGCACGGCCCAGGCGTCCCCGTCGTGGCCCAGCCACGTGGTGGCCGTGGCGGTGTCGGTGGCGACGAGCCAGCGGGTGGTGCGTCCCTCGACGGTCAGGGCCACCTCCCCGGGCCCGAGCTCGCGCAGGGTCGCGGTGCGCTCCGGGCCGTCGTCGACGGCCACCCGGTCCCCGCGCAGGGTGACCGCGCCGAGCGAGGTGGCCCAGCGCAGCGGGGCGTGCTCGCCGGGCCGCCACCCCGACGGCTGCGCCCACGGGTCGCCGTCCTCGGTGGGGTGGTGCGCCCGCGCGTGCAGAGCAAAGGCGGTGAGCGCGTCAGCCGGGTCGGGGGCGACGGTCAGCCCGGCCAGGTCGCGCTCGATGAGCCCGGTGTCGAGGTCGCCGGCGCGGACGTCGTCGTGGCGCAGCAGGGCGCGCAGGAACGCGACGTTGCTCGTCACCCCGAGCACGGCGGTGCGGCCCAGCGCGGCGTCGAGCCGGGCCAGGGCGGTGGCGCGGTCGGGGCCGTGGGCGATCACCTTGGCCAGCATCGGGTCGTAGGCCGAGCCGGTGTCGACGCCCTCGACGAGCCCGGAGTCGACCCGCACCCCGGGCCCGGCGGGCTCGCGGACGAGCAGCGCGGTGCCGCCCGTGGGCAGGAAGTCCCGGCTGGGGTCCTCGGCGTAGACGCGGGCCTCGACGGCGTGCCCGCGCAGCACCACGTCGTCCTGGGTCAGCGTCAGCGGCTCCCCCGCGGCCACGCGCACCTGCTCGGCGACGAGGTCCACCCCGGTGACGAGCTCGGTGACGGGGTGCTCGACCTGCAGCCGGGTGTTCATCTCCATGAAGAAGAACTCGTCCGGGTCGGCCGCGGCGACGATGAACTCGACCGTGCCCGCACCGGAGTAGCCGCACGCGCGGGCGGTCTCGCAGGCGGCGGCGCCGATGCGGGCCCGAGTGGCCTCGCCGGCCGCGTCCTGGCCGAACAGCGCCGAGGGGGCCTCCTCGACGACCTTCTGGTGGCGGCGCTGCAGCGAGCACTCCCGCTCGCCGAGGTGGATGACGCCGCCGTGGCCGTCGGCGAGCACCTGCACCTCGATGTGGCGCGGCGTGAGCACGTACCGCTCGAGGAACAGCGTGTCGTCGCCGAAGCTCGCCGCGGCCTCGCGCCGGGCGCTGACCAGCGCGGCGGGCAGGTCCGCCGCGTCGTGGACGAGGTGCATGCCCTTGCCGCCGCCACCGGCGGACGGCTTGACCAGCACCGGGTAGCCGACGTCGGCCGCCGCGGCGACGAGGTCGTCGTCGGTCATGCCCGGCTCGGACCGGCCCGGCACGACGGGAACCCCTGCCGCGCTGACGGTCCGCTTGGCGCTGATCTTGTCGCCCATGAGCTCGATGGCCGCGGACGACGGTCCGATGAAGACGATCCCGGCGTCCTCGCACGCCTTCGCGAAGCCGGCGTTCTCGGCCAGGAAGCCGTAGCCGGGGTGCACGGCCTGCGCGCCGGTCACGGCGACGGCGCGGAGCACCTCGGCGACGTCGAGGTAGCTCTCGACGCGGACGGCCGTGTCGGCCTCGCGGACGTGGCGGGCGGCGGTGTCGGCGTCGGTGTGGACCGCGACGGAGGTGGTGCCGAGCTCGCGCAGGGTGCGGAACACCCGGCAGGCGATCTCGCCGCGGTTGGCGACCAGGACGGTGTCGAAGGTGCGGGCAGCAGTGGTGGGCATCGCGCTCACATCCGGAAGACGCCGTAGCCCGTGGGCTCCAGCGGGGCGTGGGCGGCGGCGCCGAGGGCGAGGCCGAGGACGGTGCGGGTGTCGGCGGGGTCGATGACGCCGTCGTCCCAGATGCGGGCGGTGGAGTAGTACGGGTTGCCCTGCGTCTCGTACTGGTCGCGGATGGCCTGCTGGTCGACGTCCCCCACCGAGCCGAGCACCTGCGCGGCCTGCTCGCCGCCCATGACGGAGATGCGCGCGTTGGGCCACATCCACAGGAACCGCGGCGAGTACGCCCGGCCGCACATGGAGTAGTTGCCGGCGCCGAAGCTGCCGCCGATGACGACGGTGAGCTTGGGGACCCGTGCGCAGGCGACGGCGGTGACCATCTTCGCCCCGTGCTTGGCGATGCCGCCGGCCTCGTACTCCCGGCCCACCATGAACCCGGTGATGTTCTGCAGGAACAGCAGTGGGATCTTCCGCTGGTCGCACAGCTCGATGAAGTGCGCCCCCTTCACCGCCGACTCGGCGAACAGCACGCCGTTGTTGGCGACGATGCCGACGGGGTGGCCGTGCAGGTGGGCGAACCCGGTGACCAACGTGGACCCGTACTCGGCCTTGAACTCGTGGAACCGGCTGCCGTCGACGAGCCGGGCGACGACCTCGCGGACGTCGTAGGGGGTGCGGACGTCGGCGGGGACGACCGCGGCCAGCTCGGCGGGGTCGTGCACCGGGGGCTCGCTCGGCCGACGCTCCCACGGGGTGGGCGTCGGCGGGGCGAGGGTGTCCACGATGGACCGGACGATCGCCAGCGCGTGGGTGTCGTCGTCGGCGAGGTGGTCGGTGACCCCGGAGGTGCGGCTGTGCAGCAGCCCGCCACCGAGGTCCTCGGCGCTGACGACCTCGCCGGTGGCGGCCTTCACCAGCGGCGGGCCGCCGAGGAAGATGGTGCCCTGGTCGCGGACGATGACGGCCTCGTCGCTCATGGCGGGGACGTAGGCGCCGCCGGCGGTGCAGCTGCCCAGCACGGCGGCCACCTGGGGGATGCCGCGGCCGGACATGGTGGCCTGGTTGAAGAAGATGCGGCCGAAGTGCTCCCGGTCGGGGAAGACGTCGTCCTGGCGCGGCAGGAACGCCCCGCCGGAGTCGACGAGGTAGACGCACGGCAGGTGGTTGTGCAGCGCCACCTCCTGCGCGCGCAGGTGCTTCTTCACCGTCATCGGGTAGTAGGTGCCGCCCTTGACGGTGGCGTCGTTGGCGACCACGACGCACTCGCGCCCGGCGATGCGGCCGACGCCGGTGATGATGCCGGCGCCGGGGGCGTCGTCGTCGTAGAGGCCGTTCGCGGCCAGCGGGCTGAGCTCGAGGAAGGGGCTGCCCCGGTCGAGCAGGGTGTCGACGCGGTCGCGCGGCAGCAGCTTGCCGCGGGCGACGTGGCGCTCACGGCTGCGCTCGGAGCCGCCGCGGGCCGCGGTCGCGAGCCGCTCGCGCAGCTCGGTCACGAGCGCGCCCATGGCGGCGGCGTTGGCGCGGGCCTCGTCGGAGGTGGGGTCGAGCAGCGTGCCCAGCACCGGTGCCGGGCTCGTGGTCGTCGTCACGTCGGCGACGTTAGCAGACGTTAACACCGCGGTGTTAGCGATCGATAACCCCGTCGGGACCGTGCCACGATCGCGCCGTGCTCCTCGTCACCGGCGCCACCGGCTTCGTCGGCTCCGCCCTCGTCGCCCACCTGACCGACCGCGGCCACCGGGTGCGGGTGGTGGTGCGCGACCCGGCCCGGGCGGACGTGCTGCCCGACACCGCGGAGCGGGTGCGGGCCGATCTCGCCGACCCCGACGCGCTGGCCCGGGCCGTCGACGGGTGCGAGGGCGTGTTCCACCTGGCCGCGGCCGTGGGCGCGCCGGGCCCGGAGGCCCACGAGCTCAACGTCGGCGGCACCGCCCGGGTCGTCGAGGCCTGCCGGCGGGCGGGGGTGCGCCGCCTCGTCCACACCTCGACGAGCGCGGCGATCTGCGTGCCCGACCCGGACGGTCCGGGTGCGCTGGTCGACGAGGACGCGGCCGGCGGCACGGCGCTGACCGACACCTACTCCACGACCAAGGCCGAGTCGGAGGCCGTGGTGCTCGACGCGGTGCGCGACGGGCTCGACGCGGTGGTCGCCACCCTGGTCAACGTCTACGGCCCCTCCCCGCGCGGCCCGCTGAGCTACGACCAGCTCTTCGCCGCCGCCGCCCGGGGCGAGGTCGGCGAGGTCGTCGACACCCGCGTCGGCTGGGTGCTGGCCGACGACGTGGCCGCCGGTGAGCTGGCCGCCTACGAGCACGGCGAGGCGGGCCGGCGCTACGTGCTGTGCGGCGAGGTCGCGGCGTTCCCCCGCGTGCTCGACACCTACTGCGCGCTGGTCGGCAGCCCGCACCGCGTCCGGGCGCTGCCGCAGGGCAGCGAGCTGGTCGACCCGCCCCCGTTCGCCGAGCGCTCCGTGGTCTACGGCCACCTCGGCGGCTACCGGGTGCGCGACGACCGCGCCCGCGCCCTGGGGTTCGCCCCGCGCGGGGTGGACGAGGGCCTCGAGCTCACCGCGCGGTGGATGGCCGAGCACGGCTGAGGTTCAGGCGTCGGCGCTCACCCGGACGACCCGCACCGCCTGCGCCGCGGCCACCCCCTGGCGCGCGCCGAGCTCCGCGGCCGCCTCGCGCAGCACCTCCTCGGGCGTGCTGCCGAGCACCTCCCAGTACGTGGCGTGCGCGCGCAGGGCGGCCATGCCCCGGTCGATCGTGGCGCTGATGTCCACGGCGTGGGTGGCCTGCTCGTCACCGACGAGGCCGATCCACCGGACCCCGCCGAACGGCTCGAGGCCCAGGTCGCGGTGCACCCAGCGGTTGCCAGCGTCCCGCACGCCGTCGAGCAGGACCGCGGCGAGCGCGCGGTGGTCGGCCTGGTCGGGCACCCCGCCCCAGTCCTGCGACGCGGGGGCGAGGACCACGTCGGGGCGGACCCGGCGCACGGCCCGGGCGACCTCGCGGCGCAGCGGGAGCCCGGCCTCCAGCACCCCGTCGGGCAGGCCGGCGAAGGCCACGTCGTCCACCCCGACCGCGGCCGCGGCCGCGCGCTGCTCGGTCTCCCGCAGCGGCCCGGCCTGCTCGGGGTCGAGGGTGTCGATGCCGGCCTCGCCGCGGGTGAGCAGCAGGTAGGCGACGCGGGCCCCCCGGTCGGTCCACCGGGCGACGACGGACGCGACGCCGTACTCGAGGTCGTCGGGGTGCGCGGCGACGGCCAGCACGGTGGTGGCGTCGTCGGGCAGGGGGGGCAGCGGCACGGTCACGGACCCACCCTGGCACCCGGGGCCGACGAGTCGCGGCCGACGGTGCGCCGATCCGTGGCGACCGCGGTCCTGGGCGGCGAAGGGGTTAACGACGGCTAACCTCGGGGCGTGAGCACCCCCCGGCGAGAGCAGCTGCTGGGGGTGGCGGCCGGCCTCATGGCCGAGCGCGGCTACCACGGGGTGTCCATCAACGACCTCGGCGCGGCGGCCGGGGTGAGCGGGCCGGCGCTGTACCGGCACTTCGCCAGCAAGCAGGCCGTGCTCGGGGAGATGCTCGTCGGGATCAGCCGCCGGCTGCTCGAGGGCGGTCGGGCCCGGGCCGAGCAGGGCGTGGACGCGTTGCTCGCCTTCCACGCCGACTTCGCGCTCACCGAGCCCGAGCTGATCCGGGTGCAGGACCGCGACCTCGCCTCGTGCTCGGCCGAGGACGCCCACCAGGTCCGTCGGCTGCAGCGCGCCTACACCGAGGTGTGGGTGGCCGCGCTGCGCGTCGAGCTGCCGGGGCTCGGCGAGGACGAGGCACGGGCCCGGGTGCACGCCGTGTTCGGCCTGCTCAACTCGACGCCGTACGCCGGCCGGGGGCTCGACCGGGACCGGATGGCCGCGCTGCTGCGCTCGCTCGGGGCCGCGGCCCTGCGCACCCCCGCCTGACCCCCGCACTCCTCTGGCGGGTCCCCCAGCTCGTCGCGCTCGGCCGGGCCCCGGACCGCGCACTGCCCGCAGTTCGGGCGGCGGCCCGCGGGGCCCCGAGCGCAGTGCCCGCAGTGTGGGCACTGTGCCCGCGGGGGCCCGGGCACAGTGCCCGCAGTGTGCGGGGAGCGGGGCGTAGGGGCGGGGCTGCAGGAGCGGTCAGGGTGACCGTTCGTCCTGCGGGCACGACCGGTCGTCGCACGGGACGGTCAAGAAACGGTCACGGTGTGACGGGGGTCTCCACCTGGGGGAGGCGCGAGCCTGTGGCCCCGGTCACGCTGCCCGCCATGATCACGGTGACTGACCTCGCCGTCCGCTACGGCAAGGCTGTCCAAGCCCTGCACGGAGTGGACCTCGAGGTCCCGGACGAGGGGATCGTGGCCGTCCTCGGCGGCAACGGTGCGGGCAAGTCGACGCTGCTGCGGGCCATCAGCGGCACGCTGGGGCTGCACCGCGGCTCGGTGGTGAGCGGCGAGGTGACGATGGACGGCACCCGGCTCGACACGATGGCCCCGGCGCAGGTCGTCCACCACGGCGTCACCCAGGTGCCCGAGGGCCGCCAGGTGTTCTCCCGGATGAGCGTCGAGGAGAACCTCAAGGCCGGCGCGGCGACGGTGCGGAGCAAGTCCGACACCACCGCGGCCCGGTCGAAGGTGCTCGACCTGTTCCCCCGCCTCGGCGAGCGGCTGTCCCAGCGCGCGGGTCTGCTCTCCGGCGGTGAGCAGCAGATGCTCGCCATCGGCCGCGCGCTGATGAGCGGGCCGAAGGTGCTGCTGCTCGACGAGCCGTCCCTCGGCCTGGCGCCGAAGATCATCACCCAGATCGGCGAGATCGTGACCGAGATCAACCGCACCGGGGTGGCCGTCGTCCTGGTGGAGCAGAACGCCACCATGGCCCTCTCGGTCGCCCACACCGCGACCGTCCTCGAGGTCGGCCGGGTGGCCACCTCCGGCACCGCGGCGGACCTCGCCGACACCGACGACCTCGCCCGGCTCTACCTGGGCGGGCACGCGGAGTCCGACGCGCAGGCCCACGAGGAGGAGGAGGCGGCCGAGCTCGCCGTCCACTCCAGCGGTCACCGCGGCCTGGCCCGGTGGCAGGGATGAGCACCCCCACGCCCAGCCGGGCCCGCCGCCCCGAGGCCTCCGGGCGCCGCGACGACGTCCCCGCCCTGCACCTCGACGAGCTCACCGTCCGCTTCGGCGGCATCACCGCGCTGGACTCGGTGTCGACCACCGTCGAGCCGGGCACGGTGCACGCGCTCATCGGGCCCAACGGCGCGGGCAAGTCGACCTGCTTCAACGTCGTCAGCGGCGTCTACTCCGCCACCTCCGGGCACGTCCGGCTCGGCGACAAGGACATCACCGGCACCCCGGCGCACGCCCGCGCCGGGCTCGGCATCGGCCGCGCGTTCCAGAACATCGCGCTCTCCCCCACCTCCACGGTGCTGGACAACGTGATGCTCGGCCGCCAGGCGCTGACCCGGGGCGGCTTCGCGGCCGCGGCGCTGTACCTGCCCGGCATGCGCAAGTCCCAGAAGCGGCACGCCGCCCGGTGCGCCGACATCTGCGACTTCCTCGGCATCGGCCACGTGCTGGGCCAGCCCGCCGGGACGCTGAGCTACGGCGACCAGAAGCGCGTCGACATCGCCCGCGCCCTCGCCGTGGAGCCGACCCTGCTGCTGCTCGACGAGCCCGCGGCCGGCATGAACGCCACCGAGACCGCGGCCATGGCCGCCACCATCCACGAGGTCCGCGACACCCTCGGCATCTCCGTGCTGCTCGTCGAGCACGACATGAGCCTGGTCATGGACATCGCCGACCGCATCACCGTCCTCGACTTCGGCCGGCGCATCGCCGACGGCACGCCCGCCGAGGTCCGTGCCGACCCCGCCGTCATCCGCGCCTACCTCGGGGGCGCCGACGACGACAGCGACGACGCGGCCGACGACACCCCGGCTGGCACCCACCGCAGCCCCGACAGCACAGAGCTGGAGACCGCACCGTGACCACGTTCCTGCAGCTGGTGGTGAACGGCCTGGGCAAGGGCGCGGTCTACGCGCTGCTCGCCCTGGGCTTCGTCATCATCTACAAGTCCACCGAGGTGGTGAACTTCGCCCACGGGGCGCTGGTGATCCTCGGCGGCTACGTCGTGGTGGTCACCCTGCCCACGCTGGGCTGGTTCCCGGCCTTCGTGCTCGGGGTGGCCAGCGCCGGCCTCGGGGCGCTGGTGCTCGAGCGGCTGCTCATCTCCCGGGCCCGGCTCGCCGACGCGAACAGCCTGGCGCTCATGACGATCGGGATCGACGTCGTCATCACCGAGGAGGTCATCCGCCGCCTCGGGGTCGAGCTGCCCTTCCTCGGCGAGCCGTTCGACGCCAAGCCCATCCAGGTCGGCGACCTCACCATCTTCCGCACCCAGCTGGTGGCGCTGATCGTCGGCGCCGTGCTCATCACCGCCTTCTTCCTCGCCTTCAAGTACACGAGCTGGGGCATCGCGATGCGGGCCCAGGCCGAGAACAAGGAGGCCGCGGCGCTGATGGGCATCCGCTCGTCCCGCGTGACCGCCACGGCGTGGTTGGTCGCCGGGGCGCTGGCCGGGATCGCCGTGGTCTTCATCGCCACGCAGGACTTCTCGGGCATCGGCCTGGGCCGCACCACCCACTCGGTGGCGCTGGCGGCGTTCCCGGCCGCGATCATCGGCGGGCTCGACTCCACCCTCGGGGCCGTCATCGGCGCGATGGTCGTCGGGGTCACCGAGGCCCTGTCAGCGCAGTACATCTCCTACGACTTCTCCAAGAGCGCGGTCTTCATCGTCATGCTCGTCGTCCTCGTCGCCCGGCCGTCCGGGCTGTTCGGCACGAAGGAGCTCTCCCGTGTCTGACACCCTGACCCGCCCCACCGCCGGGGCCGCCCCCGCACCGGCCACCCCGTCCGGACCGCCGCTGTGGCGCCGCCTGCTGGGCCCGGTGGTCGCCGTCGTCGCGCTCGTCGTCCTGCTGGCGCTGCCGCTGTACCTGACCACCGGCTACCTCAAGGCCGGGCAGTACATCATGATCGGCGCCGTCGGGGCCATCGGCCTGACGCTGCTCATCGGCCAGGCCGGGCAGCTCTCCTTGGCCCACGGCTTCTTCCTGCTCGCCGGAGGCACCACCTACACCGTGCTGTCCGGGGAGTCGACGGAGGACCTCGTGGGGTTTGGCCTGCCCCCGCTGGTCGCGCTGCTGGCCGCGGCGCTGGTCAGCGCCCTGCTGGGGCTGGCGTTCGCGCCCGTCGCCGGCCGGGTGCGCGGCATCTACCTGGGCATCGCCTCGCTGTCGCTGGTGTTCATCGGCCTCTACGTCGGCCAGCGGTACTCGGGCCTGACCGGGGGCACCTCGTCGGGCCGGCGCCCGGAGACGTTCTCGCTCTTCGGCTTCTCCTTCGGCAGCTCGGACCCCGACCTCTACGTCCTCGGCGTGGAGTTCGGCCGCACCGAGCGGCTCTGGTACCTGTTCCTCGCCCTCACCGTCATCGCCTACCTGCTGGCCCGCGGCGCGGTGCGCAGCCGCCCCGGCCGGGCCTGGCGGGCGGTGCGCGACAACGAGTCCGCCGCCGCCGTGATGGGCGTGAACGTGGTGCGCACCAAGGCCGTCGCGTTCGCGGTCTCCTCCGGGTTCGCCGGCGTCGCCGGGGCCATGACGGTCATGTGGCTGACCATCCTCAAGCCGGACGAGAGCGAGTTCGGCACCTACGGCATCAACGCCTCCATCGCGTTCCTGGCCATGGTCATCATCGGCGGGCTCGGCTCGATCCCCGGCGCGGTCGTCGGCGCCGTGGTCGTCAACGGCCTGCCGCAGTTCCTGGCCCTGGCCACGGCCGACCAGGCCACGACGGCCAGCGGGGCGTTCACCCCGGTGTTCATCACCCAGATGATCTACGGCGCCGCGATCGTGCTGCTGGTGCTGCTCGAGCCCCGCGGGCTCGTCGGCCTCGGCCACCGGCTGCGCGACGCCACCACCCGCTCGGGGCGCAGCTCCCCGGGCCGCGGCCGCGGCGGGTCCGCGGCCACCCACAGCACGGCCGACGGTGCTCCGCCGCCGGCCACCACCTCGCAGGATGGAGACAAGTGACCGTGACCAACAACTCGACGCAGCGTCGCGCTGGGTTCGGCCGGAGCCGACGGGTCGCGGCCGTGGCCGCCCTCGCCGCCGCCACGCTGACCCTCGCCGCGTGCAGCACCAAGGCGCCCGACAGCTCGGGCGGCAGCAGCGGCGGCGGGGGTGGGGCCGGGGCGATCAAGACCGACGTCGGCGTCACCGCCGACACCATCAGCCTCGGCGCCTTCACCGACCAGTCCGGGGTGTTCAAGAACCTGGGCCTGGGCATCGTGCACGGCAACCAGCTGTGGGCCGACTCGGTCAACAACGCCGGCGGCATCTGCGGCCGCAAGGTGGCCATCGAGGTCGCCGACCACGGCTACAAGGCCGACACCGCGACCACCCTGTACCCGGGGCTGTCGGAGAAGGTCCTCGGCTTCGTGCAGATGCTGGGCTCGCCCGTCGTCGCGGCGCTGGGGCAGAACCTGCAGGAGGACAAGCTCACCGCCATCCCGGCGTCGTGGTCCTCCGAGCTGCTCTCCAACCCCTACATCGCCATCGTGGGCACCACCTACGACCTCGAGATGATCGACGGCATGTCCTACCTGCAGCAGCAGGGCAAGCTCAAGGACGGCGACAAGGTCGGCCACATCTACATCGACGGCGAGTACGGCAAGAACGGCCTGCGGGGCGCGCAGTACTACGCCCAGCAGCACAACATCTCCATCGTCGAGGGCAAGATCGCGTCCACCGACACGGACATGACGAACATCGTCACCGGGTTCAAGGACCAGGGCGTCAACGCCATCCTGCTGACGGTCGCCCCGTCCACCACGGCCTCGACCCTGGCCGCCAACGCCGCGCTCGGGCTCAACGTCCCGGTCATGGGCAACAACCCCACCTGGGACCCGGCGCTGCTGCAGTCCCCGGCCAAGGACGCCCTGGGCAACCTCTACGTCTCCGCCAGCTCGGTGCCCTACTCCTCCGACGTGCCCAAGGCGCAGGAGGTCGCGAAGGCCTACGAGGCCAAGTTCACCGAGCCGCCCAACGCGGGCATCGACGTCGGCTACGCCGAGGGCATGGTGTGGCAGGCGTTCCTGGAGAAGGCCTGCACCAACGGCGACATGACCCGTGAGGGCCTGCACACCGCCGTCGGGCAGACCACCTCGGCCAGCACCGAGGACCTCGTCGCCCCGCTGGACTTCTCCAACCCGGGCTCGCCCGCGACCCGGCAGGTCTACATCGCCCAGCCGGACGCGTCCGCCCCCGGTGGGCTCAAGCAGGTGCAGCCGCTGTTCGAGGCCCCCGAGGCCGCGTCCTACGTGGCCCCGCACCAGAAGTAGTCCCCCGCTCCACCGCTCGAGCCGACGGGCCGGGCCTCCCACACCGGAGGTCCGGCCCGTCGGCCGTGCGGGCTCAGCCCGGCAGCGCGAACGGGTCGTAGACGTGGCTCGGCGGGGCCGGCCGCCGCTCGACGAGCGCGTCGGTGAGCAGCGTGACCAGCGTCTGCAGCTGCACGTCGACGGAGGTGACCTCCTCGTCGGCCCCGTCCAGGGCGCGCGCGGCCAGCCCGGCCTTGCCGTCGATGAGCCCGGCGATGCGGGCGTCGAGGGTCTGCGCGGCGATGATGCGCCACGCGGTGACGGGCTCGGTCTGGCCGATGCGGTGGCTGCGGTCGATGGCCTGGGTCTGCTCGGCGTCGGTCCAGGACAGCTCGGCGAGCACCACGTCGGAAGCCACCTGCAGGTTGAGCCCCACCCCGGCCGCGGTCAGCGAGCACACGGCCACGGCGACCTCGGGGTCGGTGACGAACGCGTCGACGTTGCGCTGGCGCACCGTCGGCGTCTGGTCGCCCCGGATCGAGGCGTACCGCACGCCGCGGGCGGCGAAGGTCTCCTCGGCGGCATCCATGACGTCGACGTGCTTGGCGAAGAAGACGACCTTGCCCGCGCTGCGCGCCAGCTGGGCGGCGTAGTCCGCCGCCAGCCCCGCCTTGGCCCGGCCGATGCGCCGCATCACCGCGAAGACGTTCTCCCCCACGATGTCCGGGCCCGCCTTCTGCTCCGAGCGGGCCACCCGCAGCACCAGCTCGTGGTCGATGCCGTCGTCGAGGGGGTCGGGGGTGCGGGTGCTCGGGCCGCGTCGGGCCAGGGCCGTCTCGTAGCGCTCGACGAGCCGCGCGGCCAGCGCCTGCTCCGCTGCCCGGATGGTGCGGCCCGCGGGGCCGTCGAGCTCGACGGGCAGGTCGGCGACGCGGCGGGCGGGGATGTCCGCGGCCACGTCGACCTTGCGGCGCCGCACGATGCCCTGGTCGACCACGCACTGCCGGGCCGCGGCGGCGAACCCCGGGTCGGCCGGGGTCAGCCCGGTGTCCTCCAGCGCGTCGAGCAGCGCGCCGACGGGCCGGGTCTCGTCCACCCAGCCCAGGAACTGCCAGATGACCCGGAAGTCCTCGATGTCGTTGATCAGCGGGGTGCCGGTCAGCGCCATGAGCAGCGGGGCGGGCCCGCGGGAGCGGATGCGCTGGGAGAGCTCGAGCACGTGCCGCGAGCGCTGCGCGGACTTGTTCTTGATGAAGTGCGCCTCGTCGACGACCATCCCGCGGAAGCCGAAGTCGCCGACCCAGCCCACGTGGCGGTCGAGGACCTCGTAGTTCACGACGACGATGTCGGCGAACCCGTCGATGGTGTCGCCGTCGCCGTTGATCACCGTCGTCCGGCGGTGCGGCGTCCAGCGCTGCGCCTCCCGCGCCCAGCTGGTCTTGACCACGCTCGGCACCACGACCAGCAGCGGGTAGGCGTCCGCGGCCTGGGCGGCGAGCAGCGCCTGGGCCGTCTTGCCCAGCCCCGGCTCGTCGGCGAGCAGGAAGGTGCGGTGCCCCTCGGCGGCGGCCGCGACGAGCCGCGCCTGGTGGGGCATCAGCTCGAGGCCCTCGGGGGCGCGGACCCAGGACGGCCCGGGCAGCGTCATGCACGCCGGGGAGCCGGCGCCGGCGCGCTCGAAGGAGCGCAGCAGCGGCTCGATGAGCTCCCACCCGGCCAGGCGGCGCGGCACGGACACCGTGGCGCGCGCGGCCTCGAAGTCGGGGGCGAGGAAGGGGTTGGCGAGCTGGCGGGAGATCACCGACTGCGGCACCACCTGCCGCTCGGGCGCGGCGCCCACCGCGGTGGCGACCGGCGCGGCCGGCTCAGTGGTGAGCTCGGGCTCGCTGCGGCCCAACAGCTCCCGGGTCCTGGCGCGGGCGGCGGGCGAGACGGTCGCGTCGTCGGAGAGCAGCGCCAGCAGGCCCGCGTCGCGCACCGCGGTGCGGGCCAGCAGGGTGCCGGTGCGGTCGAGCCGCTTGAGCTGCTCGCCGCGCTTCGCCGAGCCGATCGTCTCGTCGGCCCCGACCCGGTCGCGCTCCGCGCGCACGGCGAGGGCGACGGCCTGGAACGTGGTCCGCACCGTGGCGGTGACCCGGCCGCGCTGCACGGCGGTCTCGACGTCCTGGGCGGCGCGGGCGAGGGTGCCGACCACGTCGGTGTCGCGGGCGGCGGGTCGCCGCTGCCGGGCCCCGCCGCGAGCCCTCGTAGGGCGCTGACCGGACCGTGCCACTCGTACCTCCCTGACCTCGCACCACGACCGGTCGGTCGTGGTGCCGCCCGCACGTCCCCACGGACGTCGGCACCCGTCGCGGCCGGCGCGGGGCCGGCGGACGGGCTGCGGGTGCACCCTCCCCCGGGTGGGCCGGACGGCCACGACCAGGACGGGCGAGCACCCCTCGGGGTCCACCACCTCGGACCCGCTACGTGCAGTTTACGGCGTCGCCGGGGGTTGCGCCCCGCACCCGGGCCCCGACCGGGCGCTACGGTCTGCGGCCATGGCCCCACCGACCCGTCTCGGCACCCCGCGCAGCCCCGGCGCGACGCGCGTCATGCTCCTCGGGGCGGGTGAGCTGGGCAAGGAGGTCGTCATCGCGCTGCAGCGCCTCGGCGTGGAGGTCGTGGCCGTCGACCGCTACGACGGGGCGCCGGGCCAGCAGGTCGCCCACGCCCACCACACCCTCGACATGACCGACGCCGCGGCGCTGACCGCGCTGGTCGAGCAGGTGGCACCGGACCTCGTCGTGCCCGAGATCGAGGCCATCGCCACCGACGCCCTGCTGGCCCTGGAGCAGGCCGGGACCACCGAGGTGATCCCCACCGCGCGGGCCACCCGGCTGACCATGGACCGGGAGGGCATCCGCCGCCTGGCCGCCGAGGAGCTGGGCCTGCCGACCTCGCCGTACCGCTTCGCCGACTCGCGCGCCGAGCTGGCCGCGGGGGCGGGCGCGGTCGGCTACCCGTGCGTGGTCAAGCCGGTGATGAGCTCGTCGGGCAAGGGGCAGTCGGTGCTGCGCTCCGCCGACGACCTCGACGCGGCGTGGGAGCACGCGATGTCCGGCGGCCGGGTCGGGGGCGGGCGCGTCATCGTCGAGGGCTTCGTCGACTTCGACTACGAGATCACCCTGCTCACGGTGCGCGGGGTCGGGGGCACGGAGTTCTGCGAGCCCATCGGGCACCTGCAGCGCCAGGGCGACTACGTCGAGTCGTGGCAGCCGCAGGCGATGAGCGCCGCCGCGCTGGCCGCCGCGCAGGACGTCGCCCGCCGGGTGACCGACGACCTCGGCGGGCGCGGGGTGTTCGGGGTGGAGCTCTTCGTCCGTGGCGACGAGGTGTTCTTCTCCGAGGTCTCGCCCCGGCCGCACGACACCGGCCTGGTCACCCTGGCCACGCAGCGGCTCAGCGAGTTCGAGCTGCACGCCCGCGCCTTCCTGGGCCTGCCGCTGGACACCACGCTGCGCTCCCCCGGCGCCTCGGCCGTCATCTACGGCGGGGTGGACGCCGCGGGCATCGCGTTCGAGGGCGTGGCCGAGGCGATGGCCGTGCCGGGGGTGGACCTGCGGCTGTTCGGCAAGCCGGAGAGCTTCGTGCGGCGCCGCATGGGGGTCGCGGTCGCGGCGGCCGACGACGTCGCCACCGCCCGGGAGCGCGCCACCCGGGCGGCGGCGCTGGTCCGGCCCGTCCGCGCCTGACCCCGGGCCTCCCACCGCGAGCGCCGGTGTGTGGTGCCCGTTCGGGGGTCCGACGCCGCGACACACCGGCGCTCGGCGGGGTCAGAACAGGGTGTGCGCGGCGAGCTCGGCGACCATGAGCACACTGGCGTGCGGCCCGCGGCGCGGCACCGTCGGCAGGACCGAGCCGTCGACCACCCGCAGCCCGTCCACCCCGCGGACCCGCAGCCGCTCGTCGACCGGGGACGCGCTGGTGCGGCCCAGCGCGGCCGTCCCGCACGTGTGCTGCGAGGTGCCCAGCCGTGCGGCGACCCACGCGTCGAGCGCGGCGTCGGGCCCGTCGGCCACCTCGTCGGCCGCGGTCGCGCCGGCCACGCCGCCGTCGAGCAGCAGCGCCCGGGCGGCGCGGACGCCGTCGCGCAGCACGGCCCGGTCGTGCGGGTCGGCCAGGTAGGCGAGGTCGACGTGCACCCCGTCGTCGGTCACGGTGAGCGTGCCGCGTCCGCGGGGGGCCATCGCGGCGACCCCGACGACCAGGTCCCCGGGCGCGCCCGAGCCGGGCACGAGGCGGTCGAACCCGGCGACGTAGGGCCGCAGCTCGAGCTCGTCGCCCGCCGGGTGGACGGCCACCTCCAGCCCCGCGCGGTGGGTCCCGTCGACGGGCACCGCGGGGGTCCAAGTCAGCGGCAGCTCGGGGTGGTCGGACAGGCCCTCGACGTGGTGCGGGCCCAGGCCGGAGCGGGCGAGCAGCGCCGGGGAGGCGAGCGCGCCGGCGCTGAGCACCACCTCGTCGGCGTCGACGACGGTGCCGTCGGCCAGCTCGACGCCGGTGGCGCGGCCGTGGGCGTGGACCACCCGGCGGACGACGGCGTCCCCGCGGACGACGAGGCCGTGGCGCAGCACGGCGGGCACGGCGGCGGCCAGGCCGAGGTTCTGCCGCACCCCGTCGCGGACGGTGAGCGGGACGGGGCCGACGCCGTGCGCGCCGGGGGCGCTGAGGTCCGGCTGGGCGGGGTACCCGGCGGCGAGCGCGGCGGCGGTGACGGCCGCACTGACCGGGTGGTACTGCTCTGCAGGCGTCCGCGCAACGGGCACCGGCCCGCCGCTGCCGTGCCCTGGGGTGCCGCCCAGGTCGGCGTCGTCCTCGGCGCGCACGCACGCGGCGGTGGTGGCCTCGACCGACCACAGCGGCCCGCCGACCTCGGCCAGCTCCTGCAGGTCCGCGGTGGTGGCCCGGACGAGGTAGCCGCCGTTGACCGCGGACGACCCACCCAGCGCCCGGCCGCGGACGAGCACGGTCGTCCGGTCGGCCGTGAGCCGCGCGGGGACGTCCCAGATCCACCGGCTGCCGGCCGCGGCGGGGATGACGCGGGCGTCGAGCAACGCATCCGGCCAGCCCTCGACCCCGCCGGCCTCGAGCAGGCACACCGAGCGCGTGGCCGAGAGCCGGGCGGCGAGCAGGCAGCCGGCCGAGCCGCCGCCCACCACCACCACGTCGTAGCCCACGGACCCATCCTCCCCGCCCGCGCCGGGCACGGTCGGGCAGCACCCGTCGTCACCACGACCACGCCCGCTGCCCGATCGCGACCGAAGCCGTCGCCGGATGCACGTTTCCCCGGTTCCCGGCGCCGGTCGGGCAGCACCCGTCGTCACCACGACCACGCCCGCTGCCCGATCGCACCCAGGGCCGCCGCCGGACGCACGTTCCCCCGGTTCCCGTGCCGGTCGGGCAGCACCCGTCGTCACCACGACCACGTCTGCTGCCCGATCACGGCTGGCCCCGGCCGATGCCCAGTTGCGTAGGAACCCCCACGTCCGGGCGGGGGTCCCGGACGTCCCACCGTCATGGACGAGACAGCGCTGCACCGGACTCTGGCCACCCACGCCGGGGTGGTGACCCTCGCGCAGGCGCGGGCCGCGGGGTTCACCGCCACCATGATCAGCGACCGCGTGTGGGCCGGGCGGTGGCACCGCGTCGGTCCGCGCACCTACCAGGTCGCCGGGCACGACTTCGGCGACGAGGCCCGGCTGCGGGCGGTCGCGGCGTCGACGGACGGCGTCGTGCACGGCCTGGCCGCCGCGTGGTGGCACGGCCTCGTCGCCCGGGCCCCGGAGACGCCCACGGTCACGGTGCCGCCCGGGAGCTGCCCCCGACCGCTCGACGGGGTGCGGGTGCGCCGGCGCGACCTCGACCCGCTCGACGTGGTGGAGCGCCACGGCCTGCGGGTGACCGGGGTGCCGCTGACCGTGCTCGAGGCGGCGGTCGCGATGCGGGGCGGCTCGACGTTCCTCGACCGCGTGCTGCAGCGCGACACCTCGCTCGGCGCGCTGCTGCGGGCCCACGAGCGCAACCTCGGCCGCACCGGGTCGGCGGCGGCGGGTCGGCTGCTGGCCGCGGCGACGGACCCGGGCAGCTCGGCCGCGGAGCGCCTCCTGCTGCGGCTGCTCCGCCGGGCAGGGGTGCGTGGGGCCCGCTGCGCCTACCCGGTGGCGGGGTACGAGGTCGACGTCGCGTTCCCGCTCGCCCGCGTCGCCGTCGAGGTCGACGGGTGGGCGTTCCACAGCGACGCGGTCCGCTTCGGCCGCGACCGGGTGCGGCAGAACGTGCTCGTCGCCGACGGCTGGCGGGTGCTGCGCTACACCTGGCACCACCTCAACGACGAGCCGGACCGCGTGGTCGCGGAGATCGCCGCTGCCGTGGGGGCGACGTCGACGCGCTGACCGGTCGCGATCCGGCAGCGTCCGTCGTCACCACGACCACGCACGCTGCCCGATCGGCCGGACCGCGCTCGGCCAGGCGATCGGCTGCCGGTCGACGGGCGATCCGGCAGCGCCCGTCGTCACCACGACCACGCACGCTGCCCGATCGGCCGGACCGCGCTCGGGCGCGCAGTCGGCTGCCGGTCGACGGGCGATCCGGCAGCGCCCGTCGTCACCACGACCACGCACGCTGCCCGATCGGCCGGACCGCGCTCGGGCGCGCAGTCAGCGGCCGGCCCAGGGGCCCATCCGGCAGCGCCCGTCGTCACCACGACCACGCACGCTGCCCGATCGGCCGGACGCCTCGGCCGACGCCGCCGGCCGCCCGACCCCGGACGCACCGGAGGCCCGGCACCACGTGGGTGCCGGGCCTCCGGGGTGGATCAGGGGGCGGGACTCAGAAGTCCATGCCGCCCATGCCGCCCATGTCGGGCGCCCCGCCACCGGCGGGGGCCTTCTCGGGCTTGTCGGCGACGACGGCCTCGGTGGTGAGGAACAGGGCCGCGATGGACGCCGCGTTCTGCAGCGCCGAGCGGGTGACCTTCACCGGGTCGTTGATGCCGGAGGCAAGCAGGTCCTCGTACTCCCCGGTCGCGGCGTTGAGGCCGTGACCCTGGGGCAGGTTGCGGACCTTCTCGGCGACGACGCCGGGCTCGAGGCCGGCGTTGAACGCGATCTGCTTGAGCGGGGCCTCGAGGGCGACGCGGACGATGTTCGCGCCGGTGGCCTCGTCACCGGTCAGGGACAGGGTGTCGAACGCGGCGGTCGCCTGCAGCAGGGCGACGCCACCACCGGCGACGATCCCCTCCTCGACGGCGGCCTTGGCGTTGCGCACGGCGTCCTCGATGCGGTGCTTGCGCTCCTTGAGCTCGACCTCGGTCGCGGCGCCGGCCTTGATGACGGCGACGCCACCGGCCAGCTTGGCCAGGCGCTCCTGCAGCTTCTCGCGGTCGTAGTCGGAGTCGCTGTTCTCGATCTCCGCGCGGATCTGGTTGACCCGGCCGGCGATGGCGTCGGTGTCGCCGGCGCCCTCGACGATCGTGGTCTCGTCCTTGGTGACGACGACCTTGCGGGCACGGCCCAGCAGGGAGATGTCGGCGGTCTCGAGCTTGAGGCCGACGGTCTCGGAGATGACCTCGCCACCGGTGAGGATCGCGATGTCGCCGAGCATGGCCTTGCGGCGGTCACCGAAGCCGGGGGCCTTGACGGCGACCGACTTGAAGGTGCCGCGGATCTTGTTGACGACCAGGGTCGCCAGCGCCTCGCCCTCGACGTCCTCGGCGATGATCGCCAGGGACTTGCCCGACTGCATGACCTTCTCCAGCAGCGGCAGGAGGTCCTTCACGGTCGAGATCTTCGAGTCGACGATGAGGACGTACGGGTCGTCCAGCGACGACTCCATGCGCTCGGTGTCGGTGGCGAAGTAGGGCGAGATGTAGCCCTTGTCGAAGCGCATGCCCTCGGTGAGCTCGAGCTGCAGGCCGAAAGTGTTGGACTCCTCGACCGTGATGACGCCTTCCTTGCCGACCTTGTCCATGGCCTCGGCGATCAGCTCGCCGATGGACGGGTCGCCCGCGGAGATCCCGGCGGTGGCGGCGATCTGCTCCTTGGTCTCCACGTCCTTGGCGGACTTGAGGAGCTCGGAGGTGACGGCCTCGACGGCCTTCTCGATGCCCTTCTTCAGCGCCATCGGGTTCGCGCCGGCCGCGACGTTGCGCAGGCCCTCGCGGACCAGGGCCTGGGCCAGCACGGTCGCGGTGGTGGTGCCGTCGCCGGCGACGTCGTCGGTCTTCTTGGCGACCTCCTTGACCAGCTCGGCCCCGATCTTCTCGTAGGGGTCCTCGAGCTCGATCTCCTTGGCGATGGAGACGCCGTCGTTGGTGATCGTGGGGGCGCCCCACTTCTTCTCCAGCACGACGTTGCGGCCCTTGGGGCCGAGCGTCACCTTGACCGCGTCGGCGAGGCTGTTCAAACCCCGCTCGAGGCCGCGGCGGGCCTCCTCGTCGTACGAAATGATCTTGGCCATTGGGAAGTGATTCCTCCGATGGGGGGGTGACACGACGGCTGGTCGGTCCAGGTGCCCGCGACGGACGACCGGGGCTCACGTCCGCCCGGTCTCACCGATCCGACCTGGCACTCGGGTGTCGGGAGTGCCAGGTCAATTCCTAGCACTCGCCCCCGACGAGTGCAACGTCCTCCCGGGCGGGATCAGCCCAGGACGAGCACCAGCAGCAGCACCACGAGCACCAGGGCGAGCACCCCGACCGCGGGCCAGACCCAGGCGGGCGTCGACGAGCCCGCGGCCGGGCCGGTGAACGCGTTGCCCGAGCGGGTCGGCGCGGGCGCCCGGACCCGCATGGCGTCGATCCCGACCGGCGGCGGGGCGCCGGGCACGGTCGGCGGGCCGTAGCCCCCGGTGTCGGACGGCGACCACGCCGCGGCGGGCACCGGGCCGGACGGGCCCGAGCCACCGGGACCCGACGGGCCCGACCCGAGGGACCCCCCGGCGGGGCCCGACCCGAGGGACCCCCCGGCGGGACCCGACCCGAGGGAGCGCCCGGCGGGGCCGGAGCCGGGGTCGGGCGCACCGGGCCGGCCGGCGCCGCGCGGCCGTGCCGGGGTGTCCTGCGGCGCGCCGGCCAGGGCGCGGCGGGCCAGCTCGACGAGCTCGGTACAGGAGCCGGGACGCCCGGCCGGGGTGGGGGCCATGCCGCGGGCGAGCACCTCGTCCACCGCGGCGGGCACCTCGACCTCGTCGCCGACCCGCGGCACCCGCCCGGCGAGGTGGCCGTCGATGACCTCGTCGACCGTGCCGCGGTACGGCGCGTGCCCGGTGAGGCAGGCGTGCAGCACGCAGGCCAGGGAGTAGACGTCGGTGCGGGCGTCGACCCGGTCGCCGCGCAGGTGCTCCGGCGCGGCGTAGGTCGGGGAGCCGAGGAAGTCGCCCGAGGCGGTGCGCTGGCCGGTCACCCCGCGGCGGGTGAGCCCGAAGTCGGCCAGGTAGACGTGCTCGGTGCCGTGGCCGGCCCGGCGGGTGACGAGGATGTTGGCGGGCTTGATGTCGAGGTGCACGAGGTTGCGCGCGTGCAGCGCGTCGAGCGCGTCGGCCACCTGGGCCAGCAGCGCGACCGCGCGTCCCGGGGCCAGCGGCCCGTCGGCGAGAAGCTGGGCCACGTCCACGCCCTCGACGTAGCGCATGGCCAGGAACAGCGTGCCCTCGAGGTCGCCGAAGTCGTAGAGCGGCACCACGTGCGGGTGGTCGAGCGCGGAGGTGTTGCGGGCCTCGTCGACGAAGCGCTCGCGGAACTCGGCGTCGTCGGCCAGCGCCTCGGACATGATCTTCAGCGCGACCGCGCGGCCGAGCCGCAGGTCGGTGGCCCGGTAGAGGATGCTCATGCCACCGCGGCCGATGACGGCCTCGACGCGGTAGTGGCCCAGCCGCCGCCCGACGAGGTCGCTCGCGGGCGCGTCGGCCTCGGGCTCGGGCACGGGATCGGGCACGCCCCGCACCCTAGCGTCGCCGCCGCCCACCCACCGGCGCCCCGACGGGCGCCCCCACGGTCGACCTTGCCCTGGCCTGGCGTGTCACTGACGGTGTCTTTACCATCACGGAGCGACACACGGCGACGAGGGGGCGGCACGATGGCGGGTCCGACGGCGGGGGCACGGGCACGACGCGGCGGGGTGGTCGGTGTGCTGGCCCTGACGCTGCTGCTGCCGGCGTGCAAACCGCTGGCGGGAGGCTCGCCGGGCGGGTCGGGCACCGCGGCGCCGAGCGGGACTTCGGCACCGGGCTCCTCGCAGCCCGGGTCGTCCGTGCCCGGCTCGTCCCAGCCCGGGACCCCGACGACGTCGAGCACGCCACCCACCACCCCGACGACCACCACGACGACCGCCCCGTCGACCACGAGCACCCCGCCCCCGGACCGCGTCCCCACCCTCACGGTGACCGAGGAGATGACGGGGCTCACCAAGCCCTGGGACGTCGTCGAGCTGCCCGACGGGACGCTGCTGACGGGGGAACGCAGCGGCACGGTGTTCGCCGCCGCCCCCGGCGGGCCGCGTCGGCAGGTCGCGTTCGACACCACCACGCTGTACGCCAACGGGGAGACCGGGCTCATGGGCCTCGAGCTCTCGGCCCGGTTCGCCGACGACCGGACCGTCTACGCCTGCCAGGGCCGCCTCGCCGACGCGGGCGGGCCCAACCGCATCGAGGTCGCCCGCTACACCCTCGACGCCGGCGCCACCGCGCTCACCCGCACCGGCACCGTGGTCGACGGCATGCCCACCGCGACCGGCCGCCACGGCGGCTGCCGCGTCCGTGACCTCGGGGACGGCTCGCTCGTCATCGGCACCGGGGACGCGGCCATCGGCACCACCCCGCAGGACCGGTTCTCCCTCGGCGGCAAGACGCTCCGCGTGGACGCCGCGACCGGCGCCGGGTGGCCCGGCAACCCGTTCCTCGGCGGTGGCGGTGACCCGCGCGTCCAGAGCTACGGCCACCGCAACGTCCAGGGCCTGGCCGTGCGGCCGACCACGGAGCAGCTCTACAGCGTCGAGCAGGGCACCTACCGAGACGACGAGGTCAACCTGGTCACCGCGGGCGCGGACTACGGGTACAACCCGGTCTACCCCTTCGGCGCCGCGGGCTACAACGAGACCGTGCCCATGACCCGTCCGGGCGGCACCCCCGCGGTGTGGAGCTCGGGCCCGTCGACGATCGCGACCAGCGGCGCGGCGTTCACCCGGGGGGCCGCCTGGGGCCGCTGGGCCGACTGGCTCGCCGTCGGGGTGCAGAAGGGGAACGAGCTCATGCTGCTGCAGCTGCCCGCCGACGGCGGCCCCGCCACGGCGCGGGTCGACGTGCTCACCGACCGCGGACGGCTCCGCTCGGTCACGGCCGCGGCGGACGGCTCGCTGCTCGTCACCACCGACAACGGGGGCGGCACCGACGTGGTCCTGCGGGTCACCCCGGGCTGAGGCGTCGCCGGACCCGCGGCGCGTGCGGACAACCCCGGGAGCGGGGGGCAGGATCGGGCGCGTGCGCACCGTTGCCGAGCACCAGGCCCTCGTGGCCTCGCTCCTGCCCCCGACCACCCCCGTCGCGCTGCCGCTGGAGCGGGCCGCGGGACGGGTGCTCGCCCACGACCTCGTCGCGGCCCGGCCGCTGCCCGCCTTCGACAACTCGGCCATGGACGGCTACGCCGTGCGCGCCGCGGACGTCGCCGGCGCGAGCGCCGAGCACCCCGTGCGGCTCGTCGTGGCCGCGGACGTCCCGGCCGGGCGGGTCGACGGCCCGCCCCTGGAGCCCGGCACCGCGCACCGCATCATGACCGGTGCCCCGCTGCCCGAGGGCGCCGACGCGGTGGTGCAGGTGGAGGCGACCGACGGGGGCACGGGCACCATCGGCGACGGCGGCACCGTGGAGGTCCGCGAGGCCCGCGAGGCGGGGCACCACCTGCGCCGCGCCGGGGAGGACGTCGCGGCCGGGGAGACCGTGCTGCGGGCGGGCACCGTGCTCGGCGCCGCCCAGGTCGGCCTCGTCGGGGCGCTCGGCGAGGCGACGGCGACGGTGCACCCCCCGGTGCGCGTGCTGGTGCTCTCCACCGGCAGCGAGCTCGTCGCCCCCGGGGAGCCGCTGGCCCACGGCCAGATCCACGAGTCCAACGGCGTCATGCTGGCGACCGCGGTCCGCGCGGCCGGGGCCGTGGCCGAGCAGCTGCTGTTCGTGCCCGACGACGTGGACGCCTTCCTCGGCCGGCTACGTGAGCGGCTGGCCGACGTCGACCTCGTCGTCACCTCCGGCGGGGTCAGCGCGGGCGCCTACGAGGTGGTCAAGGACGCGCTGGCCGACCGGGGCGTCGAGTTCACCAAGGTCGCGATGCAGCCCGGCATGCCGCAGGGCGCGGGCACCCTCGACGGGGTGCCGGTGGTGACGCTGCCGGGCAACCCGGTGAGCTCGCTGGTGTCGTTCGAGGTGTTCGTCCGCCCCGCGCTGCGCCGGGCCATGGGCTACCCGGACGTCGACCGGCCCGTGGTGCGGGCCCGCCTCGGCGAGCCGCTGCGGTCCCCGGCGGGCAAGCGGCAGTTCCGCCGCGGCAGCCTGGACCTCGACACGGCCACGGTGGTGACGATGGGCCCGCCGGCGTCGCACTTCCTGCGCTACCTCGCCGCGTCGGACTGCCTGCTCGACGTGCCCGCCGACGTCACCGACGTCGGTGTCGGCGACGAGGTCGACGTCTGGCTGCTCGACCCCGCCTGAGCCCCCCGCGCCGGGACGGTGGCCCGCCGCGTCCCACCCGTCCCACCGGCCCCGCAGCCGTCGTTGGGTGCTCGATGATCGTTGGTGCCACGATCGTCGCGAGGACCGCCCGGACGGGCGGCCCACCCAACGGAGGAGTCGTCATGCTCGGTCTCGGAATCATCGGCTGGATCATCATCGGCGGGCTGGCCGGCTGGATCGGCAGCAAGGTCATGGGCACCGACGCCCAGCAGGGCATCATCCTGAACATCGTGGTCGGGATCGTCGGGGGCCTGCTCGGCGGCTTCCTGCTCAACCTGTTCGGCGTCGACGTCAAGGGCGGCGGGATCATCTTCTCGTTCCTCGTCGCGCTCCTCGGCTCGATCATCCTGCTCTTCATCGTCAAGGCGGTCACGGGCAACAAGGCCCGTCGCTGAGCCACGTCCCGGGGGCCGCCCAGCCGGCCCCCGGACGCCCCCAGCGCCGCCTGCCTCTCCCGTAGCGTGGGGCGGGCCGGCGCGAACCGGGGCCAGCCGTCACCACCCCCGGCCCGCGCGCCCGTCGCGCCGACCGCCGGAGCAGCCGGCCCGACGACCGAGGAGTGACGGACGAGATGGCCCGCCGACCCCGCCCCGCGCGAGACGAGGCCACCGCCCCGCTCGAGCACCCCGGCCCCGCGCGCGAGGGGCTCGACCCCGGCCACGTGCTGGCCCTGGTCCGCGAGGCGGTGCCCCCGCTGCACCCCGCCGGCCTCCCGTTCGTCGTGGCCCCGGCCGTGGTGGGCCTGCTGGGCCGCCGCTCGCGGCTGGTCCGTCGCACCGCCACGGCCACCGCGCTGGCGTGCGCCACGTTCTTCCGCCACCCGGCCCGCGTCCCGCCGACCCGGCGCGGCGTGGCCGTCGCCCCCGCCGACGGCACCGTCGCCCTCGTCGACACGGCCGTGCCGCCCGCCGAGCTGGGCCTGGGCCCGGCCGCGCGCCCCCGGGTCAGCGTCTTCCTCTCGGTGCTCGACGTCCACGTGCAGCGCAGCCCCGTCGGCGGCCGGGTCGTCGACGTGCACCACACCCCCGGGGCGTTCCTCTCGGCGGACCTGCCCGAGGCCAGCGAGCGCAACGAGCGCACGGCCCTGCTGCTGCGCACCACCGAGGGGGACCACGAGGTCGTCGTCGTGCAGATCGCCGGGCTGCTCGCGCGCCGCATCGTCTGCAGCACCGCACCGGGCGCCACCCTGGCCCGCGGCGAGACCTACGGGCTGATCCGCTTCGGCTCCCGCGTCGACACCTACCTGCCCGAGGGGTCCCGGCTGCTCGTCGAGGTCGGCCAGCGCACGGTGGGGGCCGAGACCGTCCTCGGCGAGCTGCCGTGACCGCGGGCCGCGCCGGGGGCCGGTCGGCGCCGTCGCGCCGCCGCGGCGACGCCCCCGGCGGGTCGCGCGCCGCGCCGCGCACCCCCGGCCGCATCGACGCCGCCGACACCGAGACCCGCAGCACCGTGCGGGTGCTGCCCAGCGCCGTCACCGTGCTCGCGCTCTGCGCCGGCCTCTCGGCCATCAAGTTCGCCCTGGACGGCACCCCCGCGGCGAGCCTGGCGATGATCGGCGCCGCCGCCGTGCTCGACGCCCTCGACGGCCGCATCGCCCGCATGCTCGACGCGACCAGCCGCATCGGCGCCGAGCTCGACTCGCTGGCCGACGCGGTGTCCTTCGGCGTCGCGCCCGCGCTGGTCCTCTACGTCACCCTGCTGGAGGGCTCCCGGCTGGGCTGGGTGGTCTCCCTGCTCTACGCGGTGTGCCTGGTGCTGCGGCTGGCCCGGTTCAACACCCTGCTCGGCGGGGAGGACGAGCAGCCCTCGTGGACCAAGGAGTTCTTCGTCGGGGTGCCCGCCCCCGCGGCCGCGGTCATCGTGCTGGCCCCGGTCACGGCGTCGCTCGAGCTCGGCGAGGGCTGGTGGAGCTCGACGGTCGTCGTCGAGGTGTGGGTGGTGCTGGCCGCCGGCCTGGCCATCAGCCGGGTGCCGACGCTGTCGCTGAAGTCCGCGCGGGTGCCGCCGCGGCTCGCGGCCGCGCTGCTCGTCGGGGTCGGCGCGCTCGCGGCGGGCCTCATCACGTTCCCGCTGCTGGTCCTGCTCGGGCTCGTGCTGGCCTACCTCGCGCACATCCCCTACGCGGCGCACCGCAGCCGGTGGCTCGCCGCGCACCCCGTCGCCTGGGACTCCTCCCCGCGGGAGCGCCGCGCCATCCGCAAGTCGCTGCCCCGCCGCCGCCCGCGGCTGCGGCGCCGCTCCCGCGCCGTCGCCGGGCGCAGCCGCCCCGCCCGCTGAGCCGGACCCGCACGGTGCGCACCCCTAGCCTGGGGCGGTGGCGCCGACCCTCACGCTGACCGTGCGGCTCAACCCGTCCGCGGCCGACGCCCGGCGCGGGGTGGTGCGGCTGCACCCGGAGGTGCTCGCCGCGCTGGGGCTGCGCGAGTGGGCGGCGGTCTCGCTGCTCGGGGCGCGCCGCACCGCCGCCGTGGCCGCCGCGGCCCCTGGTGACACCGCCCCGGGCACGGCCCTGCTCGACGACGTCGCCCTGTCCAACACCGGGCTGCGCGAGGGCGCGGCGGTGGTGGTCGAGGCCGTCTCCCCCGCTCCGGCCCGCCGGGTCACCCTCGCCGGGTCCACGCTGGCCACCCGCTCGGTGCCGGCGACGACGCTGCGCCAGGTCCTGCTGGGCAAGGTGCTCACCACGGGCGACACCGTGTCGCTGCTGCCCCGCGACGTCGGGCCGGACACGGGCGCAGCCGCGGCCCGCGGCGCGCTGTCCGGGGCCATCGGCCCGACGTGGACCACGGAGCTGCTCACCGTCACCGCCACCGAGCCTGCCGGACCGGTCGCGGTCGGGCCCGGCTGCGCCGCCGGCTGGGCGGGCGCCGCCACCACCGACGGCGCGGCCGGCGGCGCGGTGGCAGGCGGCGCGGTGGCGGACGGCGGGGCGGACGGTGCCGCTCCTGACGGCCACCCCGCCGCGGCGCCGACTCCCCCGAGCACGCCGTCCCGCCCCGACGCCACCGGGCCGGACCTGCGCTCCCGCGCCCACGCCGGCGAGCCGTCCCCACCCACCCCGGTGACGCGGCCGCTGGCCGTCGCGGACCTGCTCGGCGCGCAGGACGTCGCCGCGCGGTTGGCCGAGTGGCTCGAGCTCAGCCTCGACCACCCGGCGCTGCTCGCGGGCCTCGGGGCGAGCGGGCACCTGGGGGTGCTGCTCTCCGGCCCGGCCGGGGTCGGCAAGGCCACCCTGGTGCGCACCGTGGCCGCGGACCGCACCGTGGTCGAGCTCGACGGCCCCACCGTGGGCGCCGTGGACCCGGGCACCGCGCTGGACCGGGTGCGCGCCGCCGTCGCCCGGGTCTCCGGCGGGGGCGTGCTGCTCGTCAGCGACGTGGAGGCGCTGCTGCCCGACGCGAGCCGCACGCAGGTGCCGCCCGCGCCGGTGGCCACCCTCGTGCTCGACGAGCTGCGCGCGGCCACCGCCCGCCCCGGGGTGGCCCTCGTCGCCACCACCTCCGAGCCCGACGCGGTGGACCCCCGGCTGCGCGCCCCGGACCTGTGCGACCGCGACCTCGGCATCGCCCTGCCCGACGCGCGGGTGCGGGCGGGCCTGCTCGAGCTGCTGCTGCGCGACCTGCCCACCACCGGGGTCGACGCCGCCGCGGTGGCCGCCCGCACCCCCGGCTTCGTCGCCGCCGACCTGCTGGCCCTGCGCCGCGACGCCGCGCTGCGGGCCGCCGCCCGGGCCCGCCGCGGGAGGGCCGAGCCGGCGATCAGCCAAGCGGACCTGCTCGCCGCGGCGGCCGCGACCCGGCCGCTGTCGCGCTCCGGCACCGACGAGCTCGCCGTGGGCAGCCTCGCCCTCGACGACGTCGGGGACATGGTCGAGACCAAGGCCGCCCTGACCGAGGCGGTGCTGTGGCCGCTGCAGCACCCGGACTCGTTCACCCGCCTCGGGGTCGAGCCCCCGCGCGGGGTGCTGCTCTACGGCCCGCCCGGGTGCGGCAAGACGTTCCTCGTCCGGGCGCTGGCCGGCTCGGGACGGCTCTCGGTGCACGCCGTCAAGGGCGGCGAGCTGATGGACCGCTGGGTGGGTGCGTCGGAGAAGGCGGTGCGCGACCTGTTCGCCCGCGCGCGCGGCTCGGCGCCGTCGCTGGTGTTCCTCGACGAGGTCGACGCGCTGGCGCCGCGGCGCGGGCAGAGCTCGGACTCCGGGGTGGCCGACCGGGTGGTGGCCGCGCTGCTCACCGAGCTCGACGGGGTGGAGCCGCTGCGCGACGTGGTGGTGCTGGGGGCGACGAACCGGCCTGAGCTGGTGGACCCGGCGCTGCTGCGCCCGGGCCGCCTCGAGCGGCTGGTGTTCGTCCCGCCGCCCGACGCGCAGGCCCGGGCGGCGGTGCTGCGCGCGGCGGGGGCGGCGGTGCCGCTGGCCGACGACGTCGACCTCGACGCGCTGGCCGACGACCTGGACGGCTTCTCCGCCGCGGACTGCGCCGCGCTGCTGCGGGAGGCGGCGATGGCAGCGATGCGCCGGTCGGTCGACGCGGCGGCGGTGTCCGCCGCCGACGTGGCCGCCGCCCGCGCGGCGGTGCGGCCGTCGTTGGATCCGGTGCAGGTGGCGGCCCTGCAGGCCTACGCCGACCGGCGCTGACCGCGCAGCCGACTCGCGCTGACGGCGCAGCTGTCCGGCGCTGACCGCGCAGCCGCGGCGGCCCCGTCGCGCCCCCCGGTAGGCTGGGAGCACGCTGTGGCGCAGCCGGACGACATCGTCGCGCGCCCCCGCCGGCCACCGCCCGACCGCTCGCCCTGACCGACGGAGCTCCCCCCTTGCTCGCCCTGCTGCTCGTCCACGCCCTGGCTGCGCTCCTCGCGCCGCTGCTGGTGCGCGTCCTGGGCCGCTCGGCGTTCCTGCTGCTCGCCCTCGCCCCGCTGGCCGCGCTGGTGTGGACCGCCCTGCACTGGGGCCAGGAGCTGCGTGCCGAGGTGGCGTGGGCCCCGTCGATCGACCTCAGCGTCACCCTGCGGTTCGACTCCCTCGCCCAGGTGATGGCCGTGCTGGTCTCCGGGGTGGGGGCGCTGGTGCTGGTCTACTGCGCCCGCTACTTCACCGACGGCGAGCCGCGGCTGGGCCGCTTCGCCGCGTACCTCACCGCCTTCGCTGGCACGATGCTGCTGCTCGTCGTCAGCGACAACATGCTGCTGCTCTACGTGGCGTGGGAGCTGACGACGGTGCTGTCGTTCCTGCTCGTCGGGCACTACAACGAGCAGGCCACCAGCCGCCGCGCCGCCACCCAGGCCCTGCTGGTCACCACCACCGGCGGGCTGGCGATGCTGGTGGGCATCGTCGTGCTGGGCCGGCTCGCCGGCAGCTACCTGCTCTCCGACGTCGTCGAGCGCGCCCCCCACGGCTGGCTGGCCGGGGTGGCCGTCGCGCTGGTGCTCGTCGGTGCGCTGAGCAAGTCCGCCATCATCCCCATGCACTTCTGGCTGCCCGGTGCGATGGCCGCCCCGACCCCGGTCAGCGCCTACCTGCACGCCGCGGCCATGGTCAAGGCCGGGGTGTTCCTGCTGGCCCGCCTCGCCCCCGCCTACGCGGACTCGGCGCCGTGGCGGCCGGTGGTCATCACCCTCGGGCTGGTCTCCATGCTCGTCGCGGGGTGGCGCGCCCTGCGGGAGTACGACCTCAAGCTCGTCCTCGCGTTCGGCACCGTCAGCCAGCTCGGCTTCCTCGTCGTCCTCGTCGGGTCGGGCAGCCGCGACGTCGCCCTGGCCGGGCTCGCGATGGTCGTCGCGCACGCCCTGTTCAAGTCGACGCTGTTCCTCACCGTCGGGGTCATCGACCACGCCAGCGGCACCCGGGACCTGCGCGACCTCGCCGGGCTGGGCCGCCGCCACCCCGTGCTGGCCGCCGCCGGCGGGGCCGCGGCGCTGTCCATGGCCGGCATCCCGCCGTTCATCGGGTTCGTCGGCAAGGAGGCGGCGTTCGAGACGCTGCTGCACGACGGCATCCCCACGACCGCGGGCGTGCCGGCCGCGGTGTGGTCGGTCACCGCCCTCGTCGGGGTGGTCCTGGGCTCAGTGCTCACCGTCGCCTACAGCCTGCGCTTCGTCTGGGGCGCGTTCGGCGCCAAGGGCGACTCGCGGCCGTCGCGCGCGGTCCGGGAGATGCACGCGCCGGGGTGGCTGTTCCAGGCGCCGCCGGTGGTGCTGGCCGTGCTCAGCCTCGCCGCCGGGCTGGCCGCCCCGCTGCTCGACGACCTGCTCGCCCCCTACGCCGACACCCTGCCCCCGGCGCCTGGCGTCGAGGAGACCTACCACCTCGCGGTGTGGCACGGCCTCGGCGTGCCCGTGTGGCTCTCGTTGTTCTGCATCGTCGGCGGGCTGGTGCTGTTCCGCTACACCGACCAGGTCATCCGGCTGCAGTTCGCCAGCCCGGCCCTGGGCAACGCCGACCGGGTCTACGACGGCTCGCTGCGGCTGGCCGACACGCTGTCGCTGCGCTTCACCCAGCTCACCCAGCGCGGCAAGCTATCGGTCAACCTGGCCACCATCGTGCTCACCCTGGCCGTGGTGCCGGGCGTCGCGCTGCTGGTGGGGGACCGACCCGCGCTGTCGGTGCGGCTGTGGGACTCCCCCGGGCAGGCCGTGGTGCTCGCGCTGGCCACGGTCGCCGCGGTGGCCGCCGTGGTGGTGCGCGGCCGGCTCTCCGCGGTGCTGCTGGTCGGCGCCACCGGGTACGCCGCGGCCGTGGTGTTCGCCCTGCACGGTGCGCCCGACCTGGCCCTGACCCAGGTGCTGGTGGAGACCCTGACGCTGGTCATGTTCGTGCTGGTGCTGCGCAAGCTGCCGCCCCGGATCGCCCAGCGCAAGCCCGTGGCCCGGCGCTCGCTGCGGGTGCTGCTGGCGGTGTCGGTGTCGCTGGTGCTGACCACCCTGGCCGCGTTCGCGGTCAACGCCCGGAGCACCACGCCGATCTCGGTGCTCTTCGCGGAGGCCGCCTACGGCCGGGGCGAGGGGAAGAACGTCGTCAACGTCACGCTGGTCGACATCCGCGCCTGGGACACGATCGGCGAGATCTCGGTGCTGCTCGTGGCGGCGACCGGGGTGGCGAGCCTGGTGTTCCGGCACCGCCGCTTCGGCAGCGCCCCGCGGGTGACCGACGCCCAGCTCGCGAACGCCCCGGACAGCGCGCGGGAGGGCGGGACGACCTGGCTGCGCGGCGGCGAGCTCGTCGACCCCGAGCTGCGCTCGCTGGTGCTCGAGGTCGCGGCCCGGCTGGTGTTCCCGACGATCATGGTGCTCTCGGTGTACTTCCTGTTCAGCGGGCACAACGCCCCGGGCGGCGGGTTCGCGGGCGGCCTGACCGCCGGGCTGGCCCTGGTCGTGCGCTACCTGGCCGGGGGCCGCTACGAGCTCGGCGAGACGGTGCCCGTCGACGTGGGCGCGATCCTCGGCGTGGGCCTGCTGCTGGCCGGCGGCACCGCGGCGGCGTCGATCGCGCTCGGCGCCCCCGTGCTCTCCTCGGCCGTGCTCGAGGTGACGCTGCCCGTGCTGGGCGACGTCAAGCTCGTCACCGCCCTGTTCTTCGACGTGGGGGTGTACCTGATCGTGGTCGGCCTGGTGCTCGACGTGCTCCGCAGCCTGGGCGCGGGCCTCGACGCGACCGACGAGGGGGAGGACGCGGACGACGCGAACCCGACGCTGGCCGACGCCGGCACCGACACCTCCCCCGCCATCCGCGAGGGGTACCGGGCGTGACGGGCGACGGGGTGCAGCCGTGAGCGCCAACCTGGGGCTGCTGGCGGTGGTGGCCGTGCTCTACGCGTGCGGGGTCTACCTGCTGCTCGAGCGCAGCCTGACCCGCCTGCTGCTGGGCGTGCTGCTGCTGGGCAACGCCACCAACCTGCTGCTGCTCACCTCCGGCGGGTCGGGGGGCGGGCCGCCGATCGTGGGCCGCTCCGGGGACGGGCCGGTGGCCGACCCGCTGGTGCAGGCGCTGATCCTCACCGCGATCGTCATCACCATGGGTCTGACGGCCTTCTTCCTGGCCCTGACCTACCGCGCCTTCGTCAACTCCCGCGCCGAGGAGGTCCAGGACGACCCGGAGGCCGCCGCGGTGGCCCGCCGCACCGGGGCCGACGCGCCGGACCGCGACCGCTCCGACGACCCCGCCACCGGCGCCGACACCGCCGCGGGCGACCGCTTCGGACCCGACGGGAGCCCCACGTGACGGCCACCTCCGCGGCGTCCGTGCTGACCCCGCTGCCGACCCTGCTGCCCCTGCTGGGCGCGGGGGCCACCCTCGTGCTGGGGCGCCGCCCGCAGCTGCAGCGCCTGGTGAGCACCGGTGTGCTGACGGCGACGCTCGCCGTGGCCGTGACGCTGCTGGTGCTCGCCGACCGCGACGGCCCCACGGCGCTGCAGGTGGGCGGCTGGGCGACCCCGATCGGCATCACCCTGGTGGTGGACCGGCTCTCGGCGCTGATGCTCGTCGTCGCCGCGGTGGTGCTGCT
The DNA here is from genome assembly GCF_054783215.1 of Rhodococcus aerolatus. Taxonomy (NCBI): domain Bacteria; kingdom Bacillati; phylum Actinomycetota; class Actinomycetes; order Mycobacteriales; family Nocardiaceae; genus Rhodococcus; species Rhodococcus aerolatus. Next base: position 146,299 of record NZ_BAAGQZ010000044.1, read on the forward strand.
CTCGGTGCTCGTCTACGCCATCGGCCAGGGGGTGCGCGACGGCGACGAGCGGCAACCCGTCTCGATCTTCCAGCCGACCTTCCTGGCCCTGGCCGCGGGGGTGAACAACGCCTTCCTCGCCGGGGACCTGTTCAACCTCTACGTCGGCTTCGAGGTGCTGCTGGTCTCGAGCTACGTGCTGCTGACCCTCGGCGGCGGGCAGGACCGCACCCGCGCCGGGGTCTCCTACGTGGTCGTCAACCTGCTGACCTCCCTGGTCTTCCTGGGCTCCATCACGCTGGTGTACTCGGCCGTCGGCACGCTGAACATGGCCGAGATCTCGCTGCGCACCGGGGAGCTGCCCGGCGGGGTGCGCACCGCGATCCACGCCGCGCTGCTGGTGGCCTTCGGGGTCAAGGCGGCGGTGTTCCCGCTCTCGGCGTGGCTACCGGACTCCTACCCGACGGCCCCCGCCCCGGTGACGGCGGTGTTCGCGGGGCTGCTGACCAAGGTCGGCGTCTACGCCATCATCCGGACGCAGACCATCCTGTTCCCCGACGGGGACCTCGACACGGTGCTCATGGTGGCGGCGCTGCTGACCATGGTGCTGGGCATCTTCGGCGCCATCGCCCAGGCCGACGTCAAGCGCCTGCTCTCGTTCACCCTCGTCAGCCACATCGGCTACATGGTCTTCGGCGTCGCGCTGGGCACGGCCGCCGGCCTGTCGGGGGCCATCTACTACGTGGCCCACCACATCGTGGTGCAGACCGCGCTGTTCCTCGTGCTGGGGCTCATCGAGCGCCAGGGCGGCTCGGCGTCGCTGCGCCGCCTCGGCGGCCTGGCCGTGGTCAGCCCCTTCCTGGCCGGGCTGTACCTGGTGCCCGCGCTCAACCTGGGGGGCATCCCGCCGTTCTCCGGCTTCATCGGCAAGACCGCGCTGATCCAGGCGGGCGTGGCCGACGGCAGCGTGCTGGCGTGGGTGCTGGTCGGCGGCAGCGTGGTGACGAGCCTGCTCACCCTCTACGTCGTGGCCCGGGTGTGGACGAAGGCGTTCTGGCGCTCCCGAGACGACGCGCCCGAGGGCGACCGCACCGACGAGGGCCCCATCGAGCAGGTCGACGACGCCGCCAACAGCGCCGTCGCGCAGCGCACCCTGGCCGGGACCATGCCGGCCGGGATGGTCGCCCCCACCGTCGCCGTCGTCGGGGTGAGCCTGCTGCTGACGGTGGTGGCCGGGCCGCTGCTCGGCGTGGCCGACCGGGCGGCGACGGACCTGCACGACCGCAGCAGCTACGTCACCACCGTGCTGGGCGGCGCCCCGGGCGGGGAGCAGCCGCGGTGAGGGGCGGACGCGGCCCGGGCCGGCTGGGCACCACCGTCGCCGCCGTGGTGTGGCTGGCCGCGGTGTGGGTGCTGCTGTGGGGCACCCTGTCGTGGGCCAACGTGATCGCCGGGCTCGCCGTCGCCGTGCTGGTGCGCTGGGCGCTGCCGCTGCCGCCGGTGGTGCCGGAGGGGCGGCTGCGGCTGCTGCCCTCGCTGCACCTGGTGGCCATCGTGACCGGGCAGCTCGTCGCCTCCAGCCTGCAGGTGGCCCGCCTCGCCCTGCGCCCCGGGCCGCCGCCGCGCACCGCGGTGGTGGCCGTGCAGCTGCAGACCGACTCCGACCTGGTGCTGGCCCTGGTCGCCCTGGTGGTGACCCTGGTGCCCGGCAGCATGGTCGTGGAGATCGACCAGGCCCGGCGGGTGCTCTACTCCCACACGCTCGACTGCGACGAGGACGGCGGGGCGGCGCAGCACCGCGCGCAGGTCCGCCAGCTGGAGGACCTCATGATGCGTGCCCTGCCCACCCGGACCCGGAGCGACGTGACCGTCGTGGCGGAGGAGCCGCGGTGAGCGTCGTCGCCGTCGTCGTCGCGGTGCTGCTGCTGTCCGCCGCCGCGCTCACCGTGGTCCGGCTGGTGCGGGGCCCGACGAGCCTGGACCGGGTGGTGGCCACCGACACCCTGGTGGCCGTCGCCATGTGCGGGGTGGCCGCGCACACCGCGTTCACCGGGGACTCGACCGTGCTCGCCGGGGTGGCGGCGCTGACGCTGCTCGGCTTCCTGGGGTCCATCTCGGTGGCCCGCTTCCGCGCCCGGGGTGAGCAGCGGTGAGCGCCGTGCTCGACGTCGTCTCCGCGGTGCTGCTGATCTCCGGCTCCGCCCTGGCCCTGACCGCGGCGATCGGCCTGCTGCGCTTCCCCGACGTGGCCACCCGGATGCACGCCGGGACCAAGCCGCAGACCCTGGGCCTGCTGCTGGTGCTGCTGGGCACCGCGCTGCAGCTGGGCAGCTCGATCGACCTCGGGCTGCTGGTGCTGGCCGGGTTGTTCCAGCTCATCACCGCCCCGCTGGTCGGGCAGCGGCTGGGCCGGGTGGCGTACCTGGAGGGCGAGGCCTCGCAGGACCTGCTGGTGGTCGACGAGTGGGCGCGCGACCGCGAGGCGGCAGCCGCCGACGCGGAGGACGACGCCCGCTCGCAGGCCGGGGCGCCGGAGCGGCCCGAGGCCTGACGGGCGGCCGCGCTCAGCCGGGGAAGTCGTTGGTGACGATGAGGATGACGCCCGGCGAGGCGTCCTCCAGCCCCGCGAAGCGCTGCTCCACCCGGGTGCCGAAGGTGCTGGCGATCTGCTGCGCGGCCGCCTGCTCGGCGGTGCCCGGGCGGTAGTAGACCGTCGAGGTGGGGATGATGCCCTGCGGGTAGTTGCCCACGGTGACGTCCCGCCAGCCCGAGCGCTGCAGCTGGGAGGCGGCGTCCGCGGCGAGGCCCGTGGTGGTGCTGTTGTTGAGCACGCGCACCGGGACGGCGAGGTCCGGCGTGGCCGTGCCGCCCGAGGTGCCCGACCCGCCACTCGAGGTGCCGGTGCCGCCCGCGGTGCCCGTGCCGCTGCCTGCTGTGCCGCCGGTGCCGCCGCCCGCGGCGCCCGTGCCGGGGGCGGGGGACGCGGCCGGCGGGCTGCCCGGCGTGTTGGCGGTGCTGCCGGGTGCGCTGCTGCCGGGGGCGCCGGACGGGTCGGTGCTGGACGGGGACGCGCTGGACGGGGACGCAGCGGAGGGGTCGGTGCTGGACGGAGACGTGCCGGACGGAGAGGTGGTCACCGTGCCGGTCGGGGTGCCCTCGGCGCTCGCCCCGGAGGAGTCGTCGCTGCTGGAGAGCACCCCCACGGCGCCGAGGACCAGCGCCACGGCGACCAGGCCGACGCCGGCCGCGCGCAGGACGGGCGAGGGCTGCCCGGACGGGGTGCTCACCGGCTGAGGTCGATGCCGAGCCGCCGCGCCGCGCGCGCCTTCTGCCGCGTCGCCCGGAGCCGGCGCAGCCGCTTGACCAGCATCGGGTCGGCCACCAGGGCCTCCTGGCGGTCCACGAGGGCGTTGAGCACCTGGTAGTAGCGCGTCGCGGACATGCCGAAGAGCTCCTTGATGGCGTCCTCCTTGGCGCCGGCGTACTTCCACCACTGGCGCTCGAAGGTGAGGATGTCGTGCTCGCGGCGGGTCAGCCCGTCGGCCGGGGTGCCGTCACCGGGGCTGTCCTCGCGGGCCGCGGAGGCGTCCATGGGGGCTCCTCGCCAGGATCTGCGGGCCGGGCGGCGCCCGGCGCGGGGGTCTGCTGCTCCGCCGGTCGGCGGGCGCACCGGGACGAATGACACGGGTGTAGTTCGCCCGTGGTGCGTGGTCATTCAACCACGCTGGGGCGGGCTGCCCGGGGAGCGCGCGGGCGTGGCGCGGGCGGTGTCGGGGTGCAGAGTGTCGCGGCGGTGCTGCAGCGGTGCTCAGGCCGGCCCGGCGCTCGAGCCCGCGGTGGTGCCGGTCGGGTCGGTGGTCGCGTCGGTGGTCGTGCCGGTGCGGGCGCGGCGGCGGCGGACGCGGAGCACGACGAGCAGGACCACCAGGGCGACGGCGAGCACCACCAGCGCCCCCCAGGTCACGTCGTGCAGCGCGGTGATGGCCGCGTCCCCGAGCAGGTAGACCGCGGTGACGGTGCCCCCCGCCCACACGACGCCCCCGGTGACGTTGGCGACGAGGAACTTCGGGTACGGCATGTGCAGCGAGCCGGCGAGCGGGCCCGCCAGCACGCGCAGCAGCGCGACGAAGCGACCGGCGAACACAGCGAGCGCCCCCCAGCGCTGCACCAGCCCCACGGCCCGGTCCTGCCGCGCCTGGCCGAGGTGGTGGGGGAACCGCACGGCGAGGTGGGCCAGCAGCCGGACCCCGTGGCGGCGGCCCAGCGCGTAGCCCACGGAGTCGCCCACGACCGCGCCGACCATCGCGGCCAGCGCCACCCACCACGGGGCGACGACGCCCTGGGTCGCGAGGAGGGTGGCCGCGATGAGGACGGCCTCCCCCGGCAGCGGGACGCCGATGCTCTCCACACCGACCACGAGCCCGACGACCACGACCACCCACAGCGGGGGGATCGAGGTCAGCAGGTCGATCACGGGCGCGGGCTCACGTGGTCGGCACGCCCAGCTGGCTGGAGAACTCGTCGGTGCACTGCTGGACCTTCGCCTGGTCGCCGCCGGCGTCGTTCACGCAGCTGATGAAGTCGCTCCCGCCCGAGCTGTTGAACAACGACACCCCGACGACGACGAGCAGGATGCCCAGCACCAGGCCGACCAGGCCGGTGATGATGCCGGCGAGGGCGACCCCGCCGTTGGTGGCCTGCCCCTTCTTGGCACGGCCGCGGCCGACGAAGCCGAGCACGACCGCGAGGAGGCCGAGGAGCACCCCGCCGATGACGGTGAACGAGGTGAGGATGGCCAGGATGCCGAGGACGAGGGCGGCGACGCCCAGCCCGTTGCGCGGCGACGCCGGCGGCTGCCCGCCCCACGGGTCGCCACCCTGCTGCGGGTAGGACCCTTGCTGGTAGCCGCCCTGCTGGGGGTAGGACCCCTGGCCGCTCTGCTGGTAGCCACCCTGGCCGTACCCGCCCTGCTCGTACCCGCCCTGCTGGGAGCCGACGTCCCGGAAGCCGCCGTCGCCGGAGCCGGCGGCGTGGGAGCCGCCGCGGTCGGCGTCGCGGCCGCTCTCGGACGGGTCGTGGGGCTGGCTCACGGGAACCTCCAGGAATGGGGCGGATCGGGCGTCGCCGCTCACGCTAGCGGCCCGGGGCCCGTGCGGACCAGGACGGCGCGGGCGGGGGCGACCCCGTCACTCCGGCGGGGCGTCGGCCTCCGTCATGGAGCGCTCCAGGGCGGTCAGCCCCACCAGCAACCCCTCGCGCTGCGCCTCGTCGAGGCTGCGCATCCGCTCGGCCAGGGCGCGGGAGCGCTGCGAGGTGACCCCGCGCACCAGGGCGGTGCCGGTCTCGGTGGCGGCCAGCAGCTGGGCGCGGCCGTCGCTGGGGTCCGGCGTGCGGCTGAGGTAGCCGGCCTGCTCGAGCACCGTGACGATGCGCGACACCGTGGGCGCGGCGAGCTGCTCCCGGGCGGCCACGTCCCCGAGGCGCAGCGGGCCGGCCCCCACCACGGTCGCGAGCACCGACGCCGACCCCGGGGAGAGGTCGGCCGCGGTCCCCGCCCGCCGCAGCAGGCGCAGCACCCGGCCCAGGGTCAGGTAGAGCTCGGCGGCCTGACCCACCACGGGGTCGGCGGGCTCGGTGCCGTCCAGCGCGTGCGCCACGGGCGGTGCTCCTGCTCGTCGTCGGGTCCCGGCCTGGGCACCCGGGGGTCCGAGGCTACCGGCGCGGGCACCCACAGGACCCTCACAGCGTTCCCCCAGTGACGGGGCAGCGGGTCACCGCAGGGTGGTCACCAGGACGCCACGCACCCACCCGCACCACCACCCCGCACAACCCCCCGGAGGAACCATGGATCCCGCCACCGGCCGCCGCCGCGCCCGTCTGGCCACCGCGGCCCTCGTCGCGCTCGGCGCGCTGGGGATCGGCGGTGCCACCGCCGCGGCCGCCGGCCACACCGCCGACGCGGCCTCGACCGGCACCGCGGCCACCAGCACCGAGTCGTCGAGCAGCACGAGCTCGTCCAGCACGAGCACGACCAGCAGCACCCCGACCACCAGCAGCACCCCCACCTCGACGCAGACCACGGCACCGACGACGGTGTCCCCGGGCTCCGGCGCGGCCCAGACCCGGTCGAGCGGCTCGTGAGCACCCCGGAGCCGGTGGCCCGACGCTGGTCGGTCTGGAGCACCACCGCGGAGGTCGTCGTCACCGACCCGACGGTGGCCGCCGAGGCGGAAGCCCTGGTCCGCGACGAGCTCGCCGCCACCGACGCCGCGTGCAGCCGCTTCCGCCCCGACTCCGAGCTGGCCGCCGTGCAGTCCGCGGGCGGCCGCCCGGTCGCGGTGACGGCCGTGCTCGCCGACCTCGTCGCGGTCGCGGTGCAGGCGGCCGTCGACACCGACGGGGCCGTGGACCCGACCCTGGGCGGGGCGATGGCCGCGCTCGGCTACGACCGGGACCTCACCCTGCTCGAGGCACCCCGCAGCACCGACCCGGGCGCGCGGACCGCGCCGCCGCGCGTCGTCGTCCGCCGCCGGCCCAGCTGGTCGCGCATCGTCCTGGACGGGCGCACCCTCACCCTCCCCGCCGGCGCCGAGCTCGACCTCGGGGCCACCGCGAAGGCCCGCACCGCCGACCGTGCCGCGGCCCGGGTGCGCGCCGAGCTGGGCTGCGGCGTGCTGGTCAACCTCGGCGGTGATCTCGCCACGGCCGGACCCGCGCCTGCCGCCGGCTGGCAGGTCGAGGTGGGCGACCCGGGCGACGAGCCCCGCACCCAGGTCTGCCTGCCCGGCGGGCACGCGCTGGCCACCTCCTCGACCCTGCGTCGGCGGTGGCGCCACGACGGCACCACCCACCACCACGTGCTCGACCCCGCGACGGGGCTGCCCTCGGCCCCCGCCTGGCGGACGATGAGCGTGGCCGCGGCGACGTGCCTGCGGGCGAACACGCTGGCCACCGCGGCCCTCGTGCACGGCGCCGGCGCCCGGGCCGACCTCGACCGCGCCGGCACCCCCGCCCGGCTCGTGGCCGCCGACCGCCGGGTCCACCTGCTCGGCGGCTGGCCCACCGAGGTCGCGGCGGTGGCGGCGTGAGCGGCGTCAGCTCCGAGGCGCTGTGGGCGCTGGGCCGGGGCGCCGGGGTGGTCCTGCTCGTGCTGATGAGCACCACCGTGCTGCTCGGCCTGCTCACCCGCTCCGGGCGGCCCGCCCCCGGCCTGCCCCGCTTCGCGGTCACCCTCGTGCACCGCAACGCCTCGCTGCTGGCGGTGGTGTTCCTCGTCGTCCACATCGGCACGCTGTACTTCGACCCCTACGCCCAGCTGTCCCTGGTCGACGCGGTGGTCCCCTTCCTGGGCAGCTACGAGCCGTTCTGGCTCGGCCTGGGCACCCTCGCCCTGGACCTCACCGCGGCCGTCGTGGTGACCAGCCTGCTGCGCGCCCGGCTCGGCCCCCGCGCGTGGAAGACCGTGCACTGGGCCGCCTACGCGCTGTGGCCCCTGGCCGTCGCCCACTCCCTGGGCACCGGGACCGACAGCGGCTCGGCGTGGTTCCTCGTCGTGCTCGCCTGCTGCGTGGTCCCCGTCCTCGCCGCCACCGCGTGGCGGGTCAGCACCGGGTTCACCGAGCACGCCCACCGCCGCGCCGGTGCCGCCCCCGACCGCCGGCTCGACCCCACCCCGAGCAGAGAGGTCGCCCACCCGTGACCACCACCGCGCCCGCACCCCGCACGCCCGTCCCCCCACCCGACCCGCGCGACGCGGCGACGCACCGTCTGCTGCCGCCGGGCCCCGAGAACCTGGCCGCGCACCGCCAGCGCGTCGGCCCGCTGCACCCCCTCGGCGCCGACGAGCTCCTCGCCCTGCTCCGCGACAGCGGGCTCACCGGCCGCGGCGGCGCCGCCTTCCCCACCTGGCGCAAGCTCGACGCCCTGCTGCGCGCCACGGGCGGGCGCCGGGGCCGCGCGGTCGTCGTCGCCAACGGCGCCGAGGGCGAGCCGGCCAGCCACAAGGACGCGCTGCTGCTGGCCACCGTGCCGCACCTCATGCTCGACGGCCTCGCGCTCGTCGCCGCGGCGGCGGGCACCGAGCGCACCCACCTCTACGCCCCCGAGCACACCCACCCCGCGCTGACCCGGGCGCTCGCCGAGCGCCGCGCCGCCGGCTGGGCAGGCGCCACCCCCGCCCTGGTCGTCGCCCCGGACACGTTCGTCGCCGGGGAGGAGTCCGCCGTCGTCGCCGCCGTCGAGGGCCGCCGCGCCCTGCCGTGGGACCGCACCGAGCCGGTCGTGTCCCGGGGCGTCGGGGGGCGGCCGACGCTGGTGCACAACGTCGAGACCCTCGCCCACGTCGCGCTGCTCGCCCGCTGGGGCGCCGCCTGGTTCCGGTCCGTCGGCTCGGCGGACGACCCCGGCACCCGGCTGCTCACCCTGTCCGGCGACGTCACCCACCCAGGCGTGGTCGAGGTGCCCGGTGCCGTGCCGCTGGAGTCGGTGCTGGCCGCGGCCGGGGTGACCGCCCGCGACCTGCGCGCGGTGCTCGTCGGCGGCTACCACGGCACCTGGCTGGGCCCGGCCGCGCTGCGGGGGGCGCGGCTCTCCCGCGGCGAGCTCGCCGGGCACGGCGCCACCCCCGGAGCGGGGGTGGTCGTGGCGCTGCGCCACGACCACTGCGGGCTCGCCGCCGCCGCCCACGTCGCCGGCTGGCTGGCCGGGCAGAGCGCCGGGCAGTGCGGGCCGTGCGCCAACGGCCTGCCCGCCACCGCGGCCGCCCTGGGCCGGCTCGCCGCCGGGGACCGCGACCCGTCGCTGCCCGGCGAGGTCGCCCGGCTGGCGTCACTGGCCGAGGGCCGCGGATCGTGCCGGCACCCCGACGGCACCGCCCGGCTCGTCCGCAGCACGCTGCACGAGTTCGCCTCCGACGTCCGCGCCCACCTGGCCGGCGGCTGCGAGGCCCGCACCCACCACGACGGAGGACCCCGATGAGCCGCACCCGAGCAGCCACGAGCGCACCCGTGCTCCACGTCGACTGGACCCGCTGCGACGGCCGCGGGCTGTGCACCGAGCTGCTGCCCCGCGTGCTGGGCCGCGACGACTGGGGCTACCCCGTGCCGCGCGACGGGGCCCGCGAGCCGGCGGTGGCGCCCGACGAGGTCGACGACGCGCAGCAGGCCGTCGAGCTGTGCCCGCGGCTGGCGCTGTCGCTGCGCCGCGTCGAGGGCTGACGGCCGGGGCCACGGCGGGGCCCTAGGCTGGTCCCCCGTGGCCGTCCTCCCCATCCGCATCGTCGGTGACCCGGTGCTGCACACCCCGACCGAGCCCGTCACCGCCCACGACGCGGCGCTGCACGAGCTGGTGCGCGACCTCTACGACACGATGGACGCCGCGAACGGGGTGGGCCTGGCCGCGAACCAGGTGGGCGTGGGCCTGCGGGTGTTCGTCTACGACTGCCCCGACACCGACCCGGACGACGAGCAGTCCGTCATCCGGCGGCGCGGCGTGGTCGTCAACCCCGTGCTGGAGACCTCCGCGGTCCCCGAGACCATGCCCGACCCCGAGGACGACGAGGAGGGCTGCCTGTCGGTGCCCGGCGAGTCCTGGCCCACGGGGCGGGCGGACTGGGCCCGGGTGACCGGGACCGACGCCGACGGGGCCCCGGTCGACGTCGCCGGGCACGGCTTCTTCGCGCGCTGCCTGCAGCACGAGGTCGGCCACCTCGACGGGCTCACCTACCTCGACCGGCTCGTCGGCCGCCACGCCCGCGCCGCCCGCAAGACCGTGAAGAAGCAGGGCTGGGGGGTGCCCGGGCTCAGCTGGACCCCCGGTGAGGTCCCGGACCCGTTCGGGCACTGATGGTCCCGCCACCGAGGCCCGGTGACCGGGTGGTGGTGCGCCACCGGCTGCCCGCGGGCTCGAGCCACCCGCTGACCGACGTGGTGGGCGACCTCGTCACCGACGGCGAGGAGCTGGTGGTGCGGCGCCGCGACGGTGCCCTGGTCCACGTTGATCGGCGGGACGTGCTGCGGCTCAAGGTCGTCCCCGCCCGCGCGGTGGCCGCGTCGGCCATCCGGGAGCTCGAGCACGCCGCCGCGCTGGGCTGGCCCGGGCTGGAGCAGGCGTGGCACGCGGGGTGGCTGCTGCGCGCGGGCGGCGGGGTGACCCAGCGGGCCTGCTCGGCCGTCCCGCTGGCCGGACCGCACGGCGACGACGCCCCCGCCACGGCCGATCCCGCGTCCCTGGCCGTCGTCGTCGACTTCTACCGGGCGCGCGGTCTCGTCCCCCGGGTGCTCGCGGTCGACCGGCTCGGGGCGACCCCGCCCGGGTGGCCGACGGGACCGGAGGTGGTGGTCATGACGGGCCGCACCGACGCCGGGACGGGTGCTGACCCGGGGGTGGCCTTCGCCGCGGAGCCCGACGCGGCGTGGCTGGCCCGCTGGGGCCGCGGGGCGGACCGGCCCGCGGTGGCCGAGCGCGTGGTGCGGGCGGCGCTGTCGACCGAGCTCGCGTTCCTCTCCCTCGACGGCGGGGCCGCGATCGCCCGGGTCGGGGTGAGCACCCTGCCCTCCGGTGCGGTGTGGGCGGGCCTGACCGGGGTGGTCGTCGACCCGGCGCGCCGACGGGAGGGGCTGGGGGCCAGGGTGTCCCGAGCGGCCGGCGCGTGGGCGGCGCAGCGGGGGGCGTCGCGGGTGTGCCTGCAGGTCGAGGCGGGCAACGACGCCGGGCGCGCGCTGTGGGCCTCGCTGGGGCTCACCGAGCACCACCGCTACCGCTACGCCACGCCCCCCGCCTGAGGCCCTCCCCCGCACACCGCGGGCAGTGTGCCCCCGGCACGCGCACGCCCCGGCACACCGCGGGCAGTGTGCACTGGACCGTGGTGGGTGCGGCCGCACATAGCGGGCTGTGTGCGCCGGATCGTGGTGGGCCCGTCCGCAGGTAGCGGGCTATGTGCGCGGCCGGACGGGGGTGCGGCCGCAGGTAGCCCGCTACATGCGCTGGGCGACGGGGGTGCGGCCGCAAGTAGCCCGCTACATGCGCTGGTGGATGCTCAGGCCCGGACGGGGAGCGCCTCGTCGTCGGCGGCCACGGCAGCCTTCCACGCCGGCTTCTCCGCACGCCACGCCTCGTCGGTGCGGCCGCGCCGCCAGTAGCCGGAGGCGGACAGGCCCTCGCGCGGCACCCCGAGCTCGGCGCGCACCCAGCGCCGCACGGTGCGCACCATCGACGCCTCGCCGTGCACGAACACCTCCGGCACACCCACGGGCAGCTCGGCCGCCGCCAGCGCCGCGACCACGGCGTCACCGCCCCCGTCGGGCCCCACGCGCAGCACCCGCAGTCCCGCGGCGCTGCGCAGCGGCTGCTCCTCGTCCTCCCGGGTGTCGAGCACGACGACCGCGTTTCCCCACGCGGGCAGCCGCTCCATGCTCACCGCCACGGCGGGCAGCGCGGACCCGTCGGCGACGAACAGGTGCCACGCCGCCCCCGGGTCGGGCGCCCAGTCCCCGCCCGGTCCCTGCAGGTGCACCCGGTCACCGGGCTGCGCCCGCGCCGCCCACGCCACGGCCAGGCCGGCGCCCCCGTGCCCGGCGTCCCCGTGGCCCACCACGTCGAGGGTCAGCTCGCCGTCGCGGTAGGCGCGCACGGTGTAGCTGCGGGGCACCGGCCACTCCGGCTGCGGCCGGGACGCCCGGATGTCCGCCAGGTCCCACGGCTCGGGGTGGGTGACGCCGGCCGGGGTCAGCAGCAGCTTGACGTAGTGGTCGGTGTGCGCGCCCAGGTCGAGCCCGGCCACGCCGTCCCCGCCGAGCACCACCCGGACGACGGCCGGCGCCGGGTGCTCGACGCGCAGGACGGTGGCGACGCGGAGCGGTCGAGGAGAGGCCATGCGAGTTAGCCTACCCTTACCGAGCCGGGGCCGTCCGGCGGCCGGGCCCTCAGCGGGCGGCGGCCAGCTCGCGCTCCGCGGCCGCGTCGGCCTCGGCCACGTCGCTGGTCCGGCTGCCGCCGAAGAACGACGCCACCGCGCCGACCAGCATCATCAGCGCCGCCGCGACGAACACCACGACCAGCCCGGAGTGGAACGGCCCGGAGATCAGCCGCGGGAAGAACTCCTGCCCGGTGAGCACGCCGGCGTCCACCCCCGGCCGGGTCAGGGCACCCGTCGGCCCCAGCAGTGCCTCGACGGGGTTGAACCCGAGGAACGCCGCGAACAGGCTGCCCACCGGAGGCAGGCCCGCGACCTGGTCGGCCGTCGCGCCCGGCACGCCCTGCGCGACGAGCCCGGAGCGCAGCGCGTCGGGCAGCGTCGTCGACAGCCCCACGATCATCAGCGAGAAGAAGACGCCGATGGACAGGGCCGTGCCCGCGTTGAAGAACGTGGCCCGCATCCCGGAGGCCACCCCCCGCGCCCGGGCGGGGACGCTCGACATGATCAGCGCGGTGTTGGGCGAGGAGAACAGCCCCGAGCCGATCCCGTTGAGGCCCACCAGCAGCGCGAACAGCCAGTAGGGGAAGTCGACGGGGATGAGCAGCAGCGCGACGAAGGTGGCGGCGACGAGCACCAGCCCGGTGACCGCGAAGGGTCGCGCGCCGTACCGGTCGGACAGCAGGCCCGACACGGGGCCCGACAGCAGGAAGCCGATGGTCAGCGGCAGCAGGTAGATGCCCGCCCACAGCGGGGTCGACTCGAAGTCGTAGCCGTGCAGCGGCAGCCAGATGCCCTGCAGCCAGATGATGAGCATGAACTGCAGGCCACCGCGGCCCACCGACGCCATCAGCCCGGCCAGGTTGCCGAGGCCGAACTGCCGGTTGCGGAACAGGGCCAGGTCGAACATCGGCTCGGCCACCCGCGTCTCGACGACGCAGAACACGGCCAGCAGCGCGATGCCGCCGAGCACCGCGGCCAGCACCAGCGGGTTGGTCCACCCCGTCGGGGAGCCGCCGTGGGGCTGGATGCCGTAGGTGATCCCGGCGAGCAGGATCGTCAGGCCGAGGGCGAAGCTCACCGTGCCGGGCCAGTCGAGCGAGCCGCCGCCGCGCTCCCCCTCCTCGTGCAGCGACACGTAGGACCACACGGTGCCGAGGACGCTGACGGGCACGCTGACCCAGAACACGGCGTGCCAGCTCCACTCCGAGAGCACGCCGCCGATGATCAGGCCCAGGAAGCCGCCCGCGACGGCCGCGACCTGGTTGATGCCCAGCGCCATCCCCCGCTGCGAGCTGGGGAAGGCGTCGGTGAGGATCGCCGTCGAGTTGGCCATGAGCATGGCCCCGCCGACGCCCTGCACCACGCGCCACAGGATGAGCCACAGCGCACCCCCGCCCCCGGCGAACGGGTCGAGCGAGAGCGCCACCGACGCGGCGGTGAAGACGATGAAGCCGTAGTTGTAGACGCGGACGCGGCCGAGCATGTCCCCGAGCCGTCCGAAGAGGACGACGAGCACGGCCGAGGTGAGCAGGAAGCCCATGAGCATCCACAGCAGGTAGCTCACGTTGCCGGGCGCGAGCGGGTCCAGGCCGATGCCCCGGAAGATCGCGGGCAGGCTGATGATGACGATCGAGGAGTTGATCGTCGGCAGCAGGATCCCCAGCGTGGTGTTCGACAGCGCGACCCACTTGTAGCGGGGGTGGTCGCGCTCGACGCGCAGCCGGCGGCGGACCTGGTCGGGCTCCGGCCCGGGGCCGCCGGGCGGTGGGGGGTGCAGCAGGGACACGGGGCCTCCTCGGGGACGTCCCGGCGATAGTAGTTGCTTGACGCTAAGCAAAACAGTCGTCAAGCCCTGTCGGGGCGGGGGCGCGGCCGCTCGCCTACCGTGTCCCCCGTCCGCGGGAGCGCGCGCCGAGCGCGATGAGAGGACGGCTGGCCGGCCGTCGACCGCCCGAACCTGACCGGGTCACCCCGGCGTAGGGAGCAGACCCACGATGAGCAGCACCGACCGCACCCCGCCGCCCGGTCCCGAGCGGCTGCCGCTGCCCGCCCCCGGCGAGACCCCGGTGCGCGTCATGACGATCGCCGGCTCGGACTCCGGCGGCGGCGCCGGGCTGCAGGCCGACCTGCGCACGTTCACCCTGTCCGGCTGCCACGGCTGCGTCGCCGTCACCGCCGTCACCGTGCAGAACTCGCTGGGGGTGACCGGCTTCGAGGTCGTGCCCGCCGAGGTCGTCGCCGCCCAGGTCCGGTCCGTCGTCACAGACATCGGCGTCGGCGCGGGCAAGACGGGGATGCTCGCGACCGCCGAGATCGTGCGCACCGTCGCCGCCACCTGGTCCGAGCTGGCGCCGGGTCCGCTGGTCGTGGACCCCGTCGCCGCCTCGATGCACGGTGACCCGCTGCTGGCCGAGAGCGCGCTCGAGGCGTTCCGCTCCGACCTGTTCCCGGTGGCCGCCCTGATCACCCCGAACCTCGACGAGGTGCGGCTGCTCACCGGCATCGACGTGGTCGACGACGCCTCCCAGCGCGCGGCGGCCCGCGAGCTGCACACCAGCGGGCAGGCCTGGACCCTGGTCAAGGGCGGGCACCTGCGCTCCTCGGGCAGCAGCACCGACCTGCTCTTCGACGGCACCGACTTCCTGGCCTACCCGGCCGAGCGGGTCGACACCCCGCACGACCACGGCGCCGGGGACACCCTCGCCGCCGCGACCGCGTGCGCGCTGGCCCACGGGTTCGACGTCCCCGAAGCCGTCGCCCACGGCAAGCGCTGGGTCACCCGCAGCGTGGCCGCCGCGTACCCGCTCGGCGCCGGTCACGGCCCCGTCTCGCCCCTGTGGCGGCTGACGCCCTCCTGACGCGGGCGACCGGTCAGGCCGCGACGGCGTAGACGACGATGTTGTCCCGGTAGGAGCGGACCGCCTGGTCGAACACCCCGCCGCAGGTGATGAGCCGCAGCTCGGGGCCGGGGGTGGGCCCGTAGACGGCGGCGCTGGGGAACTGCCCCTTGTCGTACTGGTCGACCCGGGTCACCCGGAACCGCACCGCGGCCCCGTCGGCCCGGGCCACGACCACGTCGTCGCCGGGCACCAGGTCGCGCAGGGCGAAGAACGCGGCCGGGCCGGCCACGGAGTCGACGTGCCCGGCGATGACGGCCGGGCCCCGGTCGCCCGGTGCGGGGCCACCCGCGAACCAGCCGACGTCGCGCAGCGAGTCCGGGGGCACGAGCTCGCCGGTGCGGTCGTCGCGCTGCACCGTCACCACCGGTGAGCTGACCCCGAGCGCGGCGACCGTGACGGTGGCCGGGGCGGGGCGGGCGGAGGCGGGGATGGGCTGCGGGCCGGCCACGACGCTGCCCTGGGGCGCGGCACCGGGCCGCGGCGTCGCGGGTGCCGCGGCCGTCGGGGTCGGCGTGGTGGTGGTGGCCTGCGGCAGGGCGGACGCCCGGGCCGCCCCCACCTCGGTGGGGGCCGCGGCCTCGGCGCTCGCGTCGCTGACCCGACCCGGGACCACCGTGCCCGCCGGCAGCGCGTCGGTGGCCACCAGCGCGGCGACGACGAGCACCAGACCCGCGACCGCGGCCAGCGACGTGCTCATCCACCGGGGGACCGACGCGCCGGGCCCCAGCAGCGAGGTCATGCCGCGCCGCCGGCTCACCGCGGCGCTCCCGCGGGGGTCACGAGCGGGCGAGGACCAGGCGCCGCACGGCGAGCAGCGAGCCCGCGACGAGGACGAGCAGCGAGGCGGCCGCCCAGCGGGCACCGGCGGAGTCGAGGCCGAGCGCGCCGCCGCCGAACCCTGCGGGCACGGAGCCCGTGGGCACCTGTGCGGCGGGGACGCCCGCGCCGTCGACGACGGGCAGCACGTCGAACCCGCCGGAGCGGTTGTCCACGACCACCAGGGTGTTCACGGAGCCCTCGGCGAGGTCGAGGGTGCGGACGTCGGGGGTGGTGCTGCCCGGCTCGCTGACCTGCACAGACCAGCGTCCGGCGGGCACGGTGCCGTAGGGGCTCGCGGTGCCGTAGGCCTGGTCCTGGGCCAGCAGCGGGCCGCCCACGGCCTGGAAGGTGGCGTCGGCCGCGCGCGGCGAGGCCTGCACGACGCGGGCGCGGGCCTCCCCGGCCGGCACGGGCGCGAGGTCGTCGGTGGTCACGGTGGAGGTCAGCGTGCCGCCCGTGCCGGTGACGAGGACGGAGTAGGCGTCGCCCGCGGCCACGGTGGCGGAGGTGTCGAACACCGGGGCGCTCGTGGCGGGGGCGCCGGCGGGCCGCATGTCGACCGTCCACGAGCCGGGGGCCAGCGCGAGGTAGTCGCTCACGGCGCCGTAGGCGACGTCGCGGACCACGGTCGGGGCCGGGCCCCCCTGCTGGGCGAGGTACACGTCGACGGCCGGGGTGTCCGGCGAGAGGTGCGCGAGGCGGACCAGGGCGTCCGGGTTGGCCCCGGTCGCCTCCTGCGCGAACGCGCTGCCCGCACCGGCGGCGCCGCCGAGCAGCACCACCGCACCGACCACCAGGGCCCCGAGAGCTCCGCGCACCGTCTTCTACCTCCTCCGGGGCCTGCGCCCGCATCCTGCCGTCTCGACGAAAGATCACTAAGAGTAACCGATGGACGCCGGATCCACCCGTACAGGGACCCAGGTCCTCATCACGGGGGCCGTTCGTCGCTCACCGTGGTTCGCACCCAGGTGCCGGGCCGGTTCGCCCACCGTCCGTGCCCGGTGGACCGAAGGCCCCGCGCCGCCGCCACGCCCCCGCTACGGTGAGCGCTGTGTCACACCCGCGCCGCCCCGGGCGCAGCACCGGCAGCACCCCCGTCCCCCCGCCACGGACCACGGCGCGGTCCGTCGTGCTCGCCGTGCTGCTGGGCGCCGCCCTCACCGTGGGCGTGGCGCCGGGCGCGCTGGCCCAGCCCGCCCCGGTCGGCCCGACCACCACGGCGCCGGGACCGGCGGTCCCGACCCCGGTGACCCCGACCCCGACGACCCCGGGCGCGGCACCGGGCACCTCCGCGCCGACCCCCACCACGTCCGGGACGGCGGCCCCGAGCCCCACCGGTGACCCGACCGCGGGCGAGGGTGCCCCCGCCGAGCAGCTCCCCGGCACCGACGCCGCCGCCGTCCCGGACCCCGCCGCCGTGCCGGCCGCGCCCGTCGAGCCCGCCGTGACCCCGGCCCAGCTGGCCGACGTGGCGGAGATCAGCCGGCGCCTCACCGAGCTCGACGCGCTGACCACCACCCTGCTGGCCCAGGTGGCCGCCGCGCAGGACACCCTCGACGCCCGGCGGGCCGAGGTCGCCACCGCCGCCGCCGCGGAGGACCGGGCCACGGCCGCTGCCCAGCAGGCCCGGGCCGCCGCCGAGGCCAGCCGCACCCGCGTGGACCGGCTCGTCGCCGCCACCTACGACGGGGCCCGCACCAGCCGGCTCTCGGCCGTCCTCGTGGCCACCGGCCCGCAGGACCTGCTCGACCGGATGACGGGCCTGACGCTGGTCAGCGAGGACGCCGGCCGCGGCATGACCGACGCCCGGACGGCCCTCGACGCGGCCGACCGCGCGGACGCCGACGCCCGCGCCGCCAGCGCCGCGGCCACCGCCGCCGAGGCCGAGGCCACCGCCGCCCAGGCCGCGGTGGTCGCCCGCCGCGGCGAGCTGACCACCCGCGCCGCCGAGGTGTCACGGCTCGTGGCGCGGGTGCAGGCCGGTGCCGCGGCCGGCCTGCTCGCGGGGCTCGACACCAGCACGCTCACCGGCCGGATCTCGGCGGTCGACCGCATCCGCGACGCCGCATCGGGCCGCCCGCTCTACGTCATGCCGACCACCGGCACCTACACCTCCGGCTTCGGGGTGCGCTGGGGCGCGCCGCACCAGGGCATCGACCTCGCGAACAGCATCGGCACCCCGGTGCTGGCCGTGGCCGACGGCACCGTCGTCGACGCCGGGCCCGCCTCCGGGTTCGGGCAGTGGGTGCGCCTGCTGCACCCCGACGGCACCATCACGGTGTACGGCCACGTCGACACCTACGTGGTGCGGGTGGGCCAGCGCGTCCTGGCCGGGGACCTCATCGCCACCATGGGCAACCGGGGCCAGTCCACCGGGCCGCACCTGCACTTCGAGGTCGTCCAGCCCGGTGGGGCGCACGTCGACCCGGTGCCGTGGCTCGCGGCGCGCGGGCTCACCGTCCGCTAGCTACCCGGCGTCCCAGAACGCGAGCTCGAGCGCGGCCACCCGCGCCTGGGCCCGGAGCTGGCCGGCCGTGGGCGCGCCGTCCCCGAGGAGCCGGGCCAGCTCGGCGACGTAGCCGGCGAACCCGTCGGAGGACCAGTTCGCCACGAACGCCAGGTACGGCGAGCCGGCCGCCGCGGCCTCGGCCCGCACCGAGCGCCACACGTCGAGGTAGGCGTGCTCGACGGCGTGCAGCACCGCCAGCGCCACCGGGTACCCGTCGAGCGGGGCCGCGCGCAGGTAGCTGGTGTAGGCCAGGCACACCGGGCTCGGGTCGGCCGCGTCGTCGGTGACGGCGGGCAGCCCGCGCGCGGCGAGCTCGCGGCGGAACAGCGCCAGCTCGGGGGTCAGCGCCGCCAGCCCCCCGGCCAGCACGTCGCGGTGGTCCTCGTCGGGGGCCAGCGCCAGCACCGCGGCCAGGAAGCGGCGGAACTCGACGACGAAGAGGTGGTCGGCCACCAGCCAGCGCTCGAAGTCCGCCTCCGGCAGGGTGCCGTCGGCCACCCCGCGCACGAACGGGTGGGTGAGGCTGCGGGCGTGGACCTCGGCCCCCGCTGCGACCAGCGCGGCCGCCGTCCCCGACCCCGTCGCGCCCGTCCCCGTCACGCCGCGTCCCAGAAGGCGAGCTCGTGGTCCAGCCCGGCGCGGAACGCCGCGCCCGCCTCGTCCTCGGCCACGTCGCCGGCCGCGACGGCCTCGTCGAGCATCGCCGCGCAGCGCCGGGCCAGGGCGGCGAACTCCTCGCTCGCGTAGTCCGCGACCCAGCGACGGTAGCGGGGGTCGGCGCCGGGCACCGGGTCGACGCGGGCCAGCTCCTGGCCCAGCCGGGAGTAGCCCCACATGCAGGGCAGCAGGGCAGCCAGGCCGCGGCCGTAGGAGGCGGCGGCGTCGAGCAGGAACCCGGTGTAGGCCACGCACTCCGGGGCGGCCACGGCCCCGTCGAGGTCGGCGCCGAAGGGGGCGGCCAGCTCGCGGTGCAGCGCCAGCTCGTCGTGCGCGGTGGCGTGCGCCAGGTCCACCAGGTCGGTGACCCGGTGGGCCGGGGCCTGCCACGCGAGCCGGGCGAACACCCGCACGTAGGCCTGCAGGAACAGGAAGTCCTGCTCGAGCCAGGCCCGGAACCGCTCCGGGGCCAGGTCGCCGCGGCCGATGCCCGCCACCACGGGGTGGGCGAGCTGCGCGGCCACCGCGGCCTCCCCGGCGGCCTGCAGCCGCGCCGCCGCGCCGACCGGGCTCACCGGCGCCGCACCCCGACCAGCAGGGCGGTGAGCACGCCGGAGACGACCAGGGCCACCAGCGACGCCGACCACCCGGTGGGGATGCCCAGGGACGTCTGCAGGCCCGTCCAGAACGAGGTCCACCCGGCGCCGGTGCCCTCGAACAGGGTCGGGGCGGTCAGCTGGTAGGCGACGAACCCCGCCACCCACGGCACCAGCATGGTCCAGCGCGCCGGTGCCGAGCCGGTGATGTCCCAGTGCCCGCCGGCGCGGCGCGCCCGCAGCGCGAAGGCGGTGAGGAACGTGGCCGTCAGCGGGACGAACACGGCGCCGATGAGGAACAGGAACGGCTCGTAGGTGTAGGCGTCGACGACGAGGGCCAGCAGGGTGGCCAGCACGCCGATGCCGACGGCGAGCCGGCGACGGTCCCAGCGGGGCGCGAGGTTCTGCGCGCTGACCGCGGTGGAGTAGACGTTGGCGAACGCCTCGTCGAGCTCGTCGACGACGAGGACGAGCACGGCCAGCCCGGCCGCAGGCAGCACCAGCAGGGTGTCGATGACGTCGAAGCCGGCCGCGCCGGTGGCGGCCACCGCGAGGATGCCGAGGGCGAAGAAGACGATCGTGGCGCTGCCGTAGCCCACCCCGGCCCCGACGAACGCGGCGCGCGGGCTGCGGGAGTGCCGCGAGTAGTCGGCGGCCAGCGGGACCCAGGAGACGGGCAGCGCGATGGCGAGGTCGACGCTGGTCCAGAACCCGCCGAACCCACCGTCGGTCAGCGACGGCAGCGGCTGGCGCAGCACCTGGACGAACAGGTAGACGGTCGAGGCCAGGGCCAGCCAGACGGCGTAGCGGGCGAGCACGTGGACGACGCCGAGCGGGCGCACCGCCATCAGCGTGGCCAGCACCCCGGCCCCGAGCACGAAGGGCCAGCGGGGCAGCCCGGTGAGCCGGGCGGAGACCTCGGCGATGAGGTAGACCTCGAAGACCGCCCAGCCCAGGCACTGCAGCAGGTTGGCCACCGTGGGCAGGGCGGAGAGCCGCGCCCCGAGCAGGCCCCGCAGCAGCACCATCGCGGGTGCCCCGGTGGCCGCGCCGGTCGCCGCCGCGGCGCCGAGCAGGGCGCTGCCGATCACCGCGCCGACGACGACGGCCAGCAGGGTCGCCAGCAGTGACTGCCCCTGCAGCACGGCGAACGTCGCCGCCACGGGCAGCAGCAGGGAGATGCCGAGGTTGCCCCACAGCCCGAGCTGCGACCAGGTGCCCAGCGTGCGCGGGGTCTCGGCGTCGAGGGTGGTGGGGGCCTCGGCGCGGGGCTCGGTGGTGCTCACGTCAGGCCTCCGGGTCGGTCGGGGTGGGTCGGTGCTCGGGGTCCTCGGCAGCGTCGGGGACGTCAGTGACGTCGTCGGGCAGCGGGGGCGACGACGCCTGCGCCCACTGCCGGCGCGGGATGCGGCCCGCGCACCGGGCGTCGTGCCCGGCCTGCACGGCCGCCTGCATGGCCCGGGCCATCCGCTCCGGGTCCTCCGCGCGGGTGACGGCGGTGGCCAGCAGCACGGCGTCGCACCCCAGCTCCATGGCCAGCGCCGCGTCGCTGGCCGTGCCGATCCCGGCGTCGAGCACGACGGGGATCCCCGCGTCGTGCACCGCCTCGACGACCATCGCGATGTTGTGCGGGTTGGTGATGCCCAGCCCGGTGCCGATGGGCGAGCCCAGCGGCATGACCGCCGCGCAGCCGACGTCGGCCAGCCGGCGGGCCAGCACCGGGTCGTCGGTGGTGTAGGGCAGGACGGTGAAGCCGTCGTCGACGAGCTGCTCCGCGGCGTCGACGAGCTCGACCGCGTCGGGCAGCAGGGTGCGCTCCAGGGACCCGCTCGCGACCACCTCGAGCTTGATCCAGCTCGTCTCCAGCGCCTCGCGGGCGAGCTGGGCGGTGAGCACGGCCTCGGCGGCGCCGCGGCAGCCGGCGGTGTTGGGCAGCACGGCGATGTCGAGGCGGCGCAGCAGGTCCAGCACCCCGGTGCGGCCGTCGGCGTCCACCCGGCGCATCGCGACGGTGGTGAGCTCCGTGCCGGAGGCCACCAGCGCGCGCTCGAGGACGGCGAGGTTGGCCGCGCCGCCGGTACCCATGACGAGCCGGGAGCCGAAGCGGCGCCCCGCGACGACCAGGTCGTCGCCGCCCGCGGGGCCGCCGTGGTCAGCCACCCTGCACCGCCGTGAGGACCTCGACCCGGGCGCCGTCGTCGAGCCCGTCGGACCACCGGGCCCGGGGGCGCACGGTGTCGTCCACCGCGACGGCGACGCCGCGGTCGGGGGCGCCGAGCAGGGCGAGGACGTCGGCGACGGTGGTGCCCGCCGACACCTCGCGGGCCGTGCCGTTGACCACGATCGTCACGTGTCGAACCTCCTGGGGTCGGCGGCGGCGACCTCGGCCAGCGGGGTGCCCGCCAGCTCCGCGAGGACGGCCGCCGCGGTGAGCGGGGCGAGCAGGATGCCGTTGCGGCCGTGCCCGGTGGCGAGGACGGTCCGCTCGTCGAGGCGGCCGAGCAGGGGCACCCCGTCGGGGGTGGTGGGCCGCAGCCCGGCGGCGGCCTCGGTGAAGCCGTACTCCGCGATCGAGGGCAGCACGGCCTCGGCGTCGGCCAGGAGGTCGCGCACCCCGCCGGCGGTGGGCTCGTCGTCGAAGCCCGCGTCGTGCTGGGTGGCGCCGACGACGAGGCCGTCCGGGCGGGGCACCAGGTAGACGGGCCGGCCGTGGACCAGCGCGCGCACCGTCACCGACGGGGGCGGCAGCACCCCGCGGCGGTGCCGCAGCCGCAGGATCTCGCCCTTGACCGGGCGCACGGCCAGGCCGGGCAGCAGCGCCGCCGAGCGCGCCCCCGCGGCGACGACGACCTGGTCGGCGTCGAGGTCGGCGAGGTCGGTGACCGGTTCGGTGACGGGCTCGACCCCGGCGGCGGCGGCCGCGGCGGCCAGCGCCGCGAGCAGCGTCCGGTTGTCGACGCTGAGGTCGCCGGGCACGTCGAGGCCCCGGCGCACCTGCTGGGCCAGGGCGGGCTCGCGGCGGCGCAGGTCGCGGCCGCGGACCTCGGTGACGGTGCGGCCGTGGGCGGCCAGCCAGCCGGCGAGCACCTCGAGCTGGCCGTGGTCGGCGGTGTCGAGGCCGACCACGAGCGTTCCGGTGGTGCTCAGCCCGGCGGGGCGCCCGGCGGCGGCCTCGAGCTCGGCGGCGAAGCCGGGCCAGCGGTCGGCCGAGTCGAGGCCGAGGGCGAGCGAGACGTCCTCGCCCGGCCAGCCCTCGGTGAGCGGCGCGAGCATGCCCCCCGCGACCCACGAGGACCCGCGCGCCGGGGCCGGGTCGTGCAGCCGCACCGCGTGGCCCGCCCGGGCGGCCTGCCAGGCCACGGACGTGCCCACGACCCCGGCGCCCACGACCGCCACGCGTGCCCGCACTGCTCCACCTCCGCTCCCTGCGCCGGCATGACCCGGATCAGGTTCGACGGTCGGAGCGGGCGTGCTCCCTCTCAGCCCCGCGTTCCCCGGGACTCCCGTGCTCGTTCGCGGCGACCATACTCGCCCCGTGATCCCTCGCGACCGTGCCGCCCGCCTCGCCCGCCTCGACGCCGCCCGCCTCTACCTGTGCGTCGACGCCCGCCGCGAGCGCGGCGACCTCGCCGAGCTGGCCGACGCCGCGCTCGCCGGGGGGGTCGACGTGCTGCAGCTGCGCGACAAGGGCTCCGAGGGCGAGCGCCGCCACGGCCCGCTGGAGGCCCGCGACGAGCTCGCCGCGCTGGCGGTGCTGCGGGAGGTGTGCGACCGCCACGGCGCACTGCTGGCGGTCAACGACCGCGCCGACGTCGCCCTGGCCGCCGGCGCGGACGTGCTGCACCTGGGCCAGGACGACCTCCCGGTGCCCGACGCCCGACGGGTGGTCGGCGCAGACGTCGTCGTCGGCCGCTCCACCCACGACGAGGCGCAGGCCGCGGCGGCGGCGACCGAGGACGGTGTGGACTACTTCTGCACCGGGCCGTGCTGGCCCACCCCGACCAAGCCGGGCCGGACCGCGCCGGGCCTGGACCTGGTGCGCGCCACCGCCGCTGCGGCCCCGGTGCGCCCGTGGTTCGCGATCGGCGGCATCGACGCCGAGCGGCTCCCCGAGGTGCTCGCCGCGGGGGCGTCGCGGGTGGTGGTGGTCCGGGCGATCACCGGCGCGGCCGACCCCCGCGCCGCCGCGGCCGCGCTGCGGGCCGGCCTCGGCTGAGCCGCACCGGCGCGCCGGTCACGGTCCACGTCGGACGGTCCCCTCAGGACGGAGCCCACACGACGGGGACCGAGGAGGAGGCGACCCGGTCGCACGTCACGCGCACGGCCGGGTCGCCGGGGAGGTGGGCACGTCGTCGGGCCCGTCCCACCGGGTCTCGGGGGCCTAGGCGGCGCCGTGCTCCAGCTGCGCCAGCGCGGCCGGCTGGGCCAAGCCGGGCTCGGTGTCCACCGTGGACAGCCGACGCCCGCTGCGCTGCAGGGACTTGCGCTCCTGGGCGGAGAGTCCGCCCCAGATGCCGTAGGGCTCCTGCACCTGCAGCGCGTGGCTGCGGCACTGGGCCACCACCGGGCACGAGCTGCACACGGCCTTGGCCTGGGACTCCCGGCGCTCGCGGGCCGGGCCGCGCTCGTAGTCCGGGTGGAAGAACATCGATGTCTGCAGCCCGCGGCACGCCGCGGACTCCTGCCAGGTCCAGTGGTCCTCGACGGGACCCGGGAGACGGCTGTAGTCGGCCATGGTGGCACCACCCTCGATGAAGAGACGGGATGGCTGAGACCCACCTGCTGGAGCGTCAGCGCGATTCACGACCGACGCGGTGGACCCGGACGGGCCCGCGCTGTCGATCGCTGCTGACCCTACGCCTGTTCACCGCCCCGCTGTCCACCCCCGCGCGGCGGCAACCGGGCCGGCCCGGCTCCGTACCGATCCGGAACGCGTCGCCTGGACCGGTCAAGCCGCCCGGGCGGACGGCGGGGGTCAGGCGGTGGCGTCGAGCCAGCCGAGCAGCTCGCCGGGGCCCAGCAGCGCGGCCGCCCCGAGCCGGTCGCGCAGGCCGCGGTCGGCCGTCACCACGAGCACCACGGCCCCGGTGGTGTCGTCGCCGGCCCGGGTGACCACCTCGTCGTCCCCGCTGCCCGCGGCCCGGTGCACCCGCACCCCCGGCACCGCCCCGGCGTCGCGCGCCGCGCCCTCGAGCACCGCCTCCGGCTCGGCGACCCAGCCCCACGCGCCGCCGGGCAGCGCCACGGTGCGGGGGAACGCGGCCGCGAGCCGGCCCAGCAGCCGGGTGGTCGCCCCGGCGCGGTCGCGCCACCAGCCGTCGGGCCGCGAGCCCAGGACGTTCGCCGTGTCGACCAGCAGCCGGGCCGGCCGGGCGTGCAGGGCGGGCCAGCTGGCGGCCAGGCCCGGGTGCAGCGGCATCCCCGCCACCTCGGCCTCCGCCACCCAGCGCAGCTCCTCGCTCTCCTCGTTGGCGGTCGTGGCGAGCACGCCGGGGGCGTCGGCGACCACCGTGGTGTAGGTCCACCCGCCGGGTTCGCCGGAGGTCAGCACCTCGCCGCGCACGGCCAGCGCCCCGGGGCCGAGGCCGGTCTCCTCGCCCGCCTCCCGCACGGCGGCGTCCACCGTGGACTCGTGGCTGTCGCGCGCCCCGCCGGGCAGGCCCCACGTCCCGCCCTGGTGGCTCCACACCGCCCGGTGCTGCAGCAGCACGGCCGGGCCCGCCGGGGTCGCCGCGCGCAGCAGCAGGCCCGCGGCACCGTGACGTCCCCAGCGCCGCAACCCGTCCGGGCCCGCGGCCCAGCCGTTGCCGTCCCCGCGCACCCGCTACCCCAGCGCGCGCAGGCGCGGCAGCAGGTCGGTCTCGACGTGGCCGAGGAAGCGTCGCTGGTCGTGGCCGGGGGCGTGGAACACCAGGTGCGTGAGCCCGGCGTCGACGTAGGGGCGCACCAGCTCGACGACCTCGTCGGGGTCCGAGCTGACGATCCACCGCGACGTGACCTGCTCGAGGGGCAGGCCGTCGGCCAGGCGCTCCATCTCCTGCGGGTCCGACGTGCCGTGCTTCTGCTCCGCGGTGAGCGAGAGCGGCGCCCAGAACCGGGTGTTCTCCCGCGCCAGCGCGGGGTCCGGGTCGTAGGAGAGCTTGACCTCGATCATCCGGTCGATGCCCGCCGGGTCCCGCTCGGCCTTGGCCGCACCCTCGTCGACGGCGGGCAGGAGCTTGTCGGTGTAGAGGTCCATGCCCTTGCCGGAGGTGCAGATGAAGCCGTCACCGGAGCGGCCGGCGTAGCGGGCCACGACGGGTCCGCCCGCGGCGACGTACACCGGCACCCCGCCCTCGGGCCGGTCGTAGACCGTGGCGTCCTCGGTCCGGTAGTAGTCGCCCTCGAAGGTGACGCGCTCGCCGTCCCACAGCGCCCGCATGAGCCGGACGGCCTCGCGGAGGCGGGCGAAGCGCTCCTTGAACTCGGGCCACTGCCCGCTCGTCGAGGACCCCACGGCGGTCTCGTTCAGGGCCTCGCCGGTGCCGACGCCGAGCATCACCCGGCCCGGGTAGAGGCAGCCCATCGTCGCGAACGCCTGGGCCACCACGGCGGGGTTGTAGCGGAAGGTCGGCGTCATCACCGAGGTGCCCAGCAGGACGCGCTCGGTGCGCTCCCCCACGGCCGTCATCCAGGCCAGCGAGAAGGGGGCGTGCCCGCCGGTGTGGCGCCACGGCTGGAAGTGGTCGCTGACCAGCACCGAGTCGAGCCCCACCTGCTCGGCGAGCACGCCCAGCTCGACCAGCTCGCGCGGGCCGAACTGCTCCGCCGACGCCTTGTACCCGAACCGCAGAGCCACGCCGCCACCTCAGTCCTCGTGCCCGCACACCGTCACCGCCGAGGCTATCCCCCGGCGGTGACGGCGGCTCCGGTCACGCGGCGGCGGGGGCCGTCACGCCCCGGCGGGGGCTGTCACACCGCGGCGGGGGCTGTCACACCGCGGCGGGGCCGAAGGGCTCGTCGCCCTTGAGGGTGATGCGGTGCATGACGCGGCGGGCGGTGCCGTAGTCGCGGTTGGCGTAGTGCAGCGTCGAGCGGTTGTCCCACATCGCGACGTCGCCGGTGTGCCAGCGGTGGCGCACCAGGTGCTCGGGCTTGGCCAGGTGGGCGTAGAGCATGTCGAGGATGGCCCGACTCTCGGCGTCGGAGACCCCGACGACGTGGGAGGTGAAGCCGGGGTTGACGAACAGGCCCTTGCGGCCGGTCTCGGGGTGGACCCGCACGACGGGGTGCTCGACGGGCACGAGCTCGGCGACGGGCTTGCCCTCCCAGGTGCTCGACGGGGTCTCCCCGCGCGCCTTCTTCTGCGCGAGGTAGTAGCCGAACTCGCGGTTGCCGTCGTGCATGGCGGTGAGGCCGTCGACCAGGTCGCGCACGCCGCGGCTCAGCGACTCGTAGGACAGCTGTGCGTCCACCCAGTTCGTGTCCCCGCCGTGGGGCGGCAGCACGACCGCGCGCAGGATCGAGCCCATGGGCGGGCGGGGCATGAAGGTGACGTCGGTGTGCCACACGTCGGCGAAGCCGTTGTCGGCGGAGTCGAGCTCGTAGATCTCCGGGCGGGAGGCGTCGGCCGCCCCGACGACGGGGTGGGCGTCGGTCAGCTGGCCGACGCGCCGGCCCAGGTCGACCTGCGAGGCGGGGGTGAGCGCGTCCTGGCCGCTGAAGAACAGCACCTTGTGCTCGACGAGGGCGGCGCGCACCGCGGCCACCTCGGCGTCGGTGGCGGTGGCCAGGTCGAGGCCGTGGACGTCGGCGCCGAAGCTCGGGCCCAGCGGCTCGAGGTCCAGGGTGGTGCTGCCGGCGGTGGTGGTGACGGGGCGGTCGGGGGCGATGGTCATGCGGGGTCTCCTGGCTGTGGGCGCCGACCGGTGCCGGGCCGGGGTGGACCCGGGGCGGCGACGAGGTCGGCTGGGGGGCGTGCGGGCGGCGGACGGCACGGGGCCGTCGGCGCCGGGGCGGGCTGACGGTCCTGCGGTGGTCACGTCAGCGGCGACAGGCCCAGTTGGTGCGGCGGCAAAAGTCCACGTTGAGCCGGCGGACGAGGACGACGCTGACGTACAGCGCGTCGGTCCCGTCGTTGCCCATGCCCTATTCCTACTCCTCCCCAGGTATTACCCGCAAGGTCAGGTTTCGGGGCGGACGCCTCGCCGTCCGGCGCGCGCTGGGTCAGCGGCGGGTGCGCCAGGTGGCCGGGTCGGCGGTGAGCTCGTCGACGAAGCCGGGCAGCTCGCCGGCCACGAGCTGGCCGATGGTCACGCCCTCCAGCACGGCGCGCAACGAGGAGCGCAGCGCGATCCACACGTGCTGCAGGGGCTCGGCCACCCCGTCGTAGTCGAGGTCCTCCGGCCACTGCCCGCGGACGGTCGACAACGGCCCGTCCACGGCGCGGAGCACGTCGGCCACCGTGATCTCCCCGGCCGGGCGGGTCAGCCAGTAGCCCCCGTCGGGGCCGCGCTGGCTGCGCACCAGCCCCGCCTTGCGCAGGTCGGTCAGCACGGCCTCGAGGTACTTCTGCGGCAGGTCCTGCGCCGCGGCCAGCGCCTCCGTGGTCACCGGGCGCTCCCCGCCCACCTCCGCGAGGCGCAGCAGGGCACGGACGGCGTAGTCGGCCCTCGCGGAGACGTGCATCCCGGAGAGCATGCCAGCGTCGCGCCGCCGGTGGCCGCCCGAGCGCGGGGCGTCCCGCAACGCAGACGTCACCGCGGACACGCAGAGGTGTTCCGGGGGCAACGCGGGGGACACACGCCGCCGGTGGACTGGTCGGCATGCAGCACACCGGTCTAGACGGGTCGCACCACGAGGCCGTCGTCGTCGGCGCGGGCCAGGCCGGCCTCGCCACCAGCTGGTGGCTGGCCGAGCGCGGCGTCTCCCACGTCGTCCTGGAGCGCGCGACCGCCGGGCACGAGTGGCGGGACCGCCGCTGGGACAGCTTCTGCCTCGTCACCCCCAACCGGCAGTGCACCCTGCCCGGCCACCCCTACGACGGCGACGCCCCGGACGGGTTCATGGTGCGCGAGGACGTCGGCCGCTACCTCGACGCCTACGTCGAGCGGACCCGGCCGCCGCTGCACGAGGGCGTGACGGTGACCGGGCTGCGCGCCGGCGCCGCGGGCGGTTTCACGCTCACCTTCGTCGACGGGTCCGGGTCCGGCGCGCTGACCGCCGACCAGGTCGTCGTGGCCACCGGGCCCTACCAGCAGCCCAAGGTTCCGGCAGCCGCGGCGAGCCTGCCCCCGCACGTCACCCAGCTGCACTCCAGCGAGTACCGCAACCCCGCGCAGCTGCCCGCCGGCGCGACCCTCGTCGTCGGGACCGGGCAGTCGGGCTGCCAGATCGCGGAGGACCTGCACCTCGCCGGGCGCACCGTGCACCTGGCCACCGGGTCCGCGCCGCGGGTGGCGCGCAGCTACCGCGGCCGCGACGTCATGACGTGGCTCAGCGACCTCGGGCACTACTCCCGGGGCATCGAGGAGTTCCCCGACGGGGACGCGATCCGCTTCCGCGCCAACCACTACGTCACCGGCCGCGACGGCGGGCACGACCTCGACCTGCGCGCCTTCGCCGCCGAGGGCATGGTGCTGCACGGCCGCCTCGGCGAGGTCACCGCCACCCGGGTCACCTTCGCCGACGACCTGACCGCCAACCTCGACGGCGCCGACGCGGTCTACAACTCGATCAACACGATGATCGACGGCTACATCGACGCCCAGGGCCTCGACGCCCCGCCGCCCTCGGTCTACACCCCGGTGTGGGAGCCCACGGAGCCCGCGACCGAGCTCGACCTGGCCGAGGCCGGCATCACCTCCGTCGTCTGGGCGACCGGCTTCACCCGCGACTTCTCCTGGGTGCGGCTGCCGGTGTTCGACGGCACCGGCTACCCCACCCACGAGCGCGGCGTCACCTCCTGGCCCGGGCTGTACTGGATCGGCCTGCCGTGGCAGCACACCTGGGGCTCAGGACGTTTCGGCGGGGTGGCGGCCGACGCCGAGCACGTCACCGCGACGCTGGCCGACGGCACCCTGACCGACCGGGCCGCGGCACTGCTGCGCCCGGCCACCGCGGCCCCCCACCACCGGTCGAGCGCCGCGTGAGCACCCCCGCCCCCGCCCGGCTCACCGACGCGCACCGCCACGTCGGCGTGCTGCCCGCCCACCCGTTCTACGGCGGCCCGCCGGTGAACCCCGACACCACGGCCCGCGCCACCATCGCGGAGCTGCTGGCGGACATGGACGCCGAGGGCACCGAACGCGCCCTGGTCATCCCCAACTACGGCACCCCCGACCCGACGGCGTCGTTCGCGCTCAACGAGCTCGTCGTCGAGGCGGCGGCCCGCGACGACCGGGTGCGGGCCGGGATCTGGTGCTCGCCGAGGCCGCAGGACGCCGAGCAGACCACGGCCGCACTGGGTCTGGCCGGGGAGCGGGGCGTGCGCGCGCTGAAGATCAGCTTCCTGCTCGGTGGCGCGCCGGACGACGAGGCGTGCCGGCCGCAGCTGGACGAGATCTTCGCGACGGCCCGCGCCCACGACCTCACCGTGCACGTGCACACCTCGCCGGGCGCCGCGTCCGACGTCGACCGGGTCGGCGCGCTCGTCGACCGCTACGCCGACGACGTGCGGCTGCACCTGGTCCACCTCGGCGGCGGGATGAGCGGGCACATCAAGCTCATCGGCGGCCGCTTCTTCGACTGGATCAGCGCCGGCAAGCAGGTCTACACCGACCTGACGTGGTCGATCGGCTTCGCCCCCGCGTGGCTCGCCCGCGAGATCGACCGCCGCGGGATCGGCGGGGACCGCGTGCTGTTCGCCACCGACCAGCCGTGGGGCGACTTCGCCGGCGAGTACCACCGGGTGCTCGGCGCCGCCGCCGGCAGCGAGCTCTCCGCCGCCGTCTTCGCCGACACCTTCGACCGGCTCTACGGCTGAGCCCCCGCACCAGCCGCACCGCCCTGCTGCCAAACCCCCCGACCACCCGACCCGACCAGCACCACCAACCAGAGGAGAAGACCCCGTGGCCGACGACCAGATCGCCGACAACATCGCCGCCAGCCTGGCCGAGATCCCCCACCCGTCGCTGCCGGCCGGCAGCAACATCTACGGCAGCACCAAGATCTTCCCCGACTACCAGGCCGAGGCGGGCGAGTCCTACTTCACCCTCGTCCACGGCATCGCCCACGAGTCGTCGGTCAGCTTCGTGGCGATCCTGCAGGCGACCCGCGCGCTGCGGAAGGGCTACGAGTCGGCCCTGTACTTCTACGGCCCCGGCGCGATGAACTGCATGGCCACCCGCGGGTTCCCGACCACGGGCGACTCCGCGTTCCCCGGCGAGCAGAACATCAACGGCCAGATCGCCACCTTCATCAGCGAGGGCGGCACCGTGTTCTGCTGCCGGTTCGGCCTGAGCCTGCACGGCCTGCGCGAGGAGGACCTCATCGAGGGCGTCATCCCCGCGCACCCGCTCGACGTCCAGGACGCCCTGATCCACTACGCACGCAAGGGCGCCATCATCAACAGCACGTACATGGTCTGAGCCGTGGTGGCCCCGCAGGTCTCGGACGGCCGCACCTTCGTCGACCTCGCCTCGGTGGGGGTGCGCGTCAGCGCCCCCGTGCACCGCCGCGGCGGGGCGGGCCCCAGCGACGACGGCCACGTCGTGCTGGGCGGGCGCAGCGCCGCGCTGCGCGTGAACCCCGACTCCCCCTGGGAGATCCGCGACGGCAGGCTGTTCCACACCGACGCCGGCGGGACCACGGACATGGGGGTGGACGCCAGCGCCGTCGCCCGCCCCCGGTTCTACGACCTCACCACCGCCGACGGCGTGCCCTACGAGAAGATCGCCCGGCTGCACGGCCGCGACGTGCTGGCCACCACCGTGGTGCAGACGTGCACCCGCTACGCCGTGGACCAGCGCTGCCGCTTCTGCACCATCGAGGAGTCGCTCGCCGCGGGGTCCACCGTCGCCGCGAAGACCCCCGCCCAGCTGGCCGAGGTGGCCGCGGCCGCGGTCCGCCTCGACGGGGTGCGCCAGATGGTCCTGACCACCGGCACCACGGCCGGCCCGGACCGGGGCGCGCGCACCCTGGTGCGCAGCGTGAAGGCGGTGCTCGAGGCCGTGCCCGGCCTGCCGGTGCAGGTGCAGTGCGAGCCGCCCGCGGACCTCGCCGTCATCACCGAGCTGCACGAGGCGGGCGCGGCGGCCATCGGCATCCACGTCGAGTCGCTCGACGACGCCGTGCGCCGGGCGTGGATGCCCGGCAAGGGCTCCGTCCCCATGGCCGAGTACGAGGCGGCCTGGGACGAGGCGGTGCGGGTGTTCGGCCCCAACCGCGTGTCCACCTACCTCATCCTCGGCCTGGGCGAGGACGCCGACGAGACCGTCGCGGCCGCAGCCGGGGTCATCGACCGCGGGGTGTACCCGTTCGTCGTCCCGTACCGCCCCATCGCCGGCAGCCTGGCCACGGCCGACGGGGTCGGCCCCCCGCCGGCGGACCACGTGGCCGACGTGACCGAGCGGATCGGCGCGCTGCTCGTGGCGGCCGGGATGCGCGGCGAGGACCAGCAGGCCGGCTGCGCGGCGTGCGGCGCCTGCAGCGGCCTCAACCGGGTGGGGGCCTGAGCACCGTGGACGGACCCTCGCGCCCTGGATGCAGCAACCACACACGGAGGCCCCTGTGACCCTGACCATCGCCGCTGCGGCGGCCCCGTTCGACCGCGACCTCGAGGCCGGGTTCGCCCGCATCACCGCGATCGTCGCCGACGCCCGCGAGCAGGGAGCCGACCTGCTCGTGCTGCCCGAGGCCGCGCTGGGCGGCTACCTGCTCAACCTCGACGGGGCGGAGGCCAGCCCGCCGGCGCTCGCGCCCGACGGCCCCGAGATCGCCCGGCTGGCGCGGATCGCCGGGGACCTGGTGGTCACCGCCGGCTACACCGAGGCCGCCGGTGACACCGTCTACAACAGCGCGGTGTGCGTGCACGGCGGGCAGGTGCTGGCCAACCACCGCAAGGTGCACCAGCCGCTGCGCGAGGACGCCAGCTACGGCGCCGGCGACGGCTTCACCGCGTTCGACACGCCCGTGGGCCGGATGGGCATGATGATCTGCTACGACAAGGCGTTCCCCGAGGCGGCGCGGTCGCTGGCCCTGCAGGGCGCGGAGGTCGTGGCGTGCATGTCCGCCTGGCCGACGAGCGCCACCAACGCGGCCCCCCGCCTGGAGGACGACCGCTGGACGCACCGCTTCCAGCTGTTCGACCAGGCCCGGGCGCTGGAGAACCAGGTCGTGTGGGCCTCGGCGAACCAGTCCGGCACGTTCGGCTCGCTGCGCTTCGTCGCCCACGCGCAGGTCGTCGGGCCCGGCGGCAACGTGTTGGCCACGACCGGGGCCGGGGAGGGCCTCGCGGTGGCCGAGGTGGACGTGCGGCGCAGCCTGGACGACGCACGGCGCTTCATGGGCCACCTGCGTGACCGCCGGCCCGAGACCTACCCGCCGCTGGGGACGCTCGAGGAGGCGTCCGGGTCCGGGCTGCGCCGCGTCAGCTGACGGCGGGTCCGCCGTAGGCTCACCGCGTGGCCACCGTCGGCATCGCCGCCGCCGCAGCGTCGTTCGGCCGCGACCTCGACTTCTGCCTCGGCCGCGTCGGGGCCCTTATCGAGCACGCGCGGCGCGACGGGGTCGGGCTGCTGGTGCTGCCCGACGCCGCGCTCGGCGGCTACCTCGACCGGCTCACGAGGGACGACGGACCGGGTGGGGCCGACCTGCCGCCCGCCCTGGAGCCGGACGACCCCCGGGTCCGCGCGGTCGCGGAGCTGGCGCGTGAGATGGTGGTGTGCTTCGGGTTCTGCGAGCTCGACGGCGGGCGGCGCTACAACACGGCGCTGTGCGTCACCGGGGACGGGGTGCTGGGCCGGCACCGCAAGGTCCACCAGCCCCCGGGCGAGCGCCACGCGTACTCCGCCGGGGACGGCTTCGCCGCCTTCGACACCCCGGTCGGCCGGCTGGGGATGCTCATCGACTACGACAAGACGTTCCCGGAGTCGGCCCGGGCCCTGGCCGTGGACGGCGCGCAGGTGCTCGCCTGCCTGTCCGCCTGGCCCACCTCGATCACCAACCGGGCCCCGCGGATGGCGCAGGACCGCCAGTCCCGGCTGTTCGACCTCTACGACCAGGCCCGGGCGGCGGAGAACCAGCTCGTCCTCGCCTCGGCCAACCTCACCGGCTCGCAGGCCGGGCTGCGGTTCCTGGGGCAGGCCAAGGTGGTCGGCCCGGGCGGGGACGTGCTCGCCCGCACCTGGTCCAAGGCCGGCCTGGCGTGCGCGCGGGTCGACGTGACCGCCGAGATCGCCGCCGCCCACCGGGTGCACGACCACCTCGCCGAGCGCCGCCCGGAGACCTACCGCTAGAGGCCGGTCAGTCGCGGGACCAGTAGCCGCTGCGGAAGTACACCAGCGGCTGCACCTCGCCGTCCGCGGCCGCGTCGGTGACGGGGCGGTCGAGGCTGGGCGCGTCGAGCGCGAGGACCCGGCCGACGGCGATGACGTGGTCGCCCGCGTCGTGCACCACCTCGAGCAGGCACTCCACGTGGGCGATCGACCCGGCCAGCAGCGGCGACCCGGTGGCGCCGGCGCTCCACTCCTGGCCCAAGAACTTGTCGGTGCCGCGGCGGGCGAAGGCCCGGCTCGTGTCCTGCTGGTGCGCGCCGAGGACGTTGACCGCGAAGCGGCCCGTCGCGGCGATGCGCGGCCACGTCGACGACGTCTTCGCCGGGCTGACCATGACCAGCGGCGGGTCGAGCGAGAGCGAGGTGAACGACTGGCAGGTCATGCCCACCGGGGTGCCGTCGGCCTCCGTGCTGGTGACGACGACGACCCCGCTGGCGAAGTGCGACAGCACGGTGCGGAACCGCGCCTGGTCCACCACCGGCTCCTGGCCCGGGGTCCCGCCGTCGGTGCTCACCCCGCCACGCTAGCGCCCGGGCCGCCGCTCGTGACCGGGCCGGGGCCCGCCGTCGCTCGTAGGCTGGCAGGCGTGACCCGTCCGCTCGTGCGTGCTCCCGCCCCGGTGCTGCCCACCGGCCCGCGGCCACGGCCCGGCACGCTCGGCGAGGTGATCGAGCTGCTCACCGGCAGCCGCGTCACGGTGCTCACCGGGGCGGGGATCTCCACCGACTCCGGCATCCCCGACTACCGGGGGCCCGACTCGCCGGTGCGGGTGCCGATGACCTACCAGCAGTTCGTCTCCGACCCGGACTTCCGCCGCCACTACTGGGCGCGCAACCACGTCGGGTGGCGGCACGTGCACGCCACCGCGCCCAACGCCGGGCACCGGGCCCTGGCCGCGCTGGAGCGCCGCGGCATCGTCCAGGGCGTCATCACCCAGAACGTGGACCGGCTGCACCACGTCGCCGGCAGCCGCACCGTGGTCGACCTGCACGGCAGCTACGCCGAGGTGGTGTGCCTGGACTGCGGGCACCGGGTGACGCGGGCCGCGCTGGCCGAGCGGCTGGAGGCGCTGAACCCGGCCTTCGCCGACGTGCACGCGGTCTCCGACGCCGAGATCGCCCCCGACGCCGACGCGGTGCTGGCAACCACGGCCGGGTTCCGGGTGGCCGACTGCGCGGTGTGCGGCGGGATGCTCAAGCCCGACATCGTCTACTTCGGCGAGACCGTGCCCCGGGAGCGCGCGCAGCGCTGCTACGACCTGGTCGACGCCGCGGACGCGCTGCTGGTGGCGGGCTCGTCGCTGACCGTGATGAGCGGGCTGCGGTTCGTCCGGCACGCGGCAGCGACGGGCAAGGACGTGGTGATCGTCAACCGCGGCGCCACCCGGGGCGACCCGCAGGCCACCCTCACCCTGGACGCGGGCTGCTCGGAGACCCTCGAGGTCCTCGCCGCCACCCTCTGACCGCCGCACCACCCCGCCACTGGAGTGCCATTGGTCGTCATTCTCGGGCAATGACGACCACTGGCACTCCAACGGCCGGGACGGTCAGGTGATGGGCTCGCAGAGGAAGACGGGGATCTCGCGGTCGGTCTTCTCCTGGTACTCGGCGTAGGCCGGGAACGCCGCCACGCAGCGCTCCCACCACACGGCCTTCTCCTCGCCGGTGATCTCCCGGGCGACCATGTCCCAGACGCTGGTCTCGTCGCGCACCTCGACCTGCGGGGTGGCCTTGACGTTGAAGTACCAGACGGGGTGCTTCGGCGCGCCGCCCAGCGAGGCCACCGCGGCGTAGACGCCGTCGTGCTCCACCCGCATCAGCGGCGTCTTGCGCAGCTTGCCGGACTTGGCGCCCTTGGTCGTCAGGATGATGCAGGGCAGGCCGGTCTCGCGGAGCGTGGTGCCCCGCGTCCCGCCGGACCCCTCGTACTCCTCGACCTGCTCGCGCACCCAGTCCGTCGGGCTCGGCTCGTACTCACCGCTCAGTGGCATGGGGTGATCTCACCGCGGCCGGCCCGGCCCGTCCACCCCCGCCCCCCGTGACGGGACCGCATCGAGCCCGCGCGACGCAGCGCAGGGGACGGCAGGACTGCATCGAGCCCGCGCGATGCAGCTCAGGGGACGGCCGGACGGCATCGAGCCCGCGGGATGCGGGGTGGCCGGGGTCAGGACCAGTGCGGGCCCTCGGCGTAGCCGGGCACGTCGACGGCCGGGTCGTACGGCTCGCGGGTGAGCACGAAGCTGGCCAGGTCGAGGTGGGACAGGGTGCCGTCCGCCCGGCGGTGCACCCGCAGCGCCTCGCCCGCGTAGTAGCCGTCGCGCCCGGTCCACGCCTCCTCGCCCGCCGGGGTGAACCGGCTGGCCCGGCCACCGCCCACGGGCGCCAGGTCCAGCCCACCCCCGGGCAGCGCGCTCAGCACCAGCGGCCGCGGGCCCCAGTACCAGGTGCCCAGCAGGGTGAGCGTCGACGCGGGCACCGCCGCGGGCGTCCACGGCGCGGGCACCGGCGGCTCGTGGGCGTGCAGCACGCCGAGCAGGTCCGCGGGCAGCCCGGCCGAGAGCCCGGCGGTGGCGTTGGCCAGCACGACGACCCCGTCGCCGCTGGCGTCGTCCACCGTGAGCGCGGCCAGGAAACCGGGCATCGACCCGCCGTGCCCGCGGCTGCGCCGGCCACCGTCGTTCCACACCTGCACCCCCAGGCCGTGCGCCGCGCCCCACGGCTGCCCGGGCCGGTCGTCGAGCGCCTGCGGCTCGACCATCTCGGCCAGGGTGTCCGCGGCCAGCACCCCGCCGGTGTCCCCGGCCCAGAACGCGGCCCACCGGCCGAGGTCGGCCACCGTGGACCACAGCTGCCCGGCCGGGCCCATGGCCGCGGCGTCGTGCGCGGGCTCGGGGTGGCGCACGTCGGCGTGCGGGTGGACCGCGACCCCGTCGGCCGCGGGGGCGACGGGCCCGGTCGTGGTGCGGCCCATCCCCAGCGGGGCCAGGACCTCGTCGGCCAGCGCCTCGTGCCACGGCACCCCGCGGTGGCGGGCGACGAGCTCCCCGAGCAGGCCGAACCCCACGTTGGAGTAGTGGAAGCGGCGGCCCGGCCGGCACAGCGGGGTGGTCGAGGACGCGGCGAGCTCGGCGTAGGTCGTGCCCGGGGAGCGCTCCCACCACGGCCCGGCCGTCTCCGCGGGCAGTCCTGCGGTGTGGCTGAGCAGCTGGGCCAGCGTGGCGTGGCCGACCCCGGTGCCGGGAAGGTGCTGCTCGACCCGGTCGGCGAGGTCGACCCGGCCCTCGTCGCGCAGCCGCAGCACCTGCACGGCGACGAAGGTCTTGGTGATCGAGCCGCACCGGTACTGGGTGTCCGGCCCGGGCGTCGCACCGCCGACGAGCCCGGCCCCGCCGTGCCAGGCGAGCGCACCGTCGCGGACCACCCCGGCCACGACGGACGGCAGCCGGCTCGCGGCCTGCTCCCGGGCCAGCCGGGCGTCGAGGGCGGCGGTCATCGGGGACGCGGGACGGGGAGCCACCCCGAAGATGTACCAGCCCGGGCACCCCGCGGGGCCCGCCCGCCTCACACGTGCCGCGCGCGACGGCTGGCATGCTGGCGCCGACCGTCCGACGACCGCCCGGGGGCCCTCCTGATGACCGACCGCGCGACCACGTCCTCGGCGAGGCTCGCCCTCGTGGCCGTGATCCTGCTGGTCGTCAGCGCCTGCTCGTCGTCGTCGCAGCCCGACCCCGCGGTCCCGGCCCGGGCCACCGCCCAGGCCTGGGTGGACGCCCTGACCAAGGGCGACCTGCCCGCGGCGGCGGCACTCACCGACGCCCCCGTGGCCGCGCAGCAGACGTTGCAGCAGGTCTTCGCCGGCCTCGACGCGCCCAGCGCGCGCTTCACCGTCGACTCGGTCACCGGTCCCACCGGCGACACCGCGGGCCTGGCGACGACGTGGAACTGGGACTTCGGCAACGGCCACACCTGGGTGTACTCGACGGCCGGGGACCTGGTGCAGGGCCCGGACGACACGTGGAAGCTGCGCTGGGCGCCCACGCTGGTCCACCCCCAGCTGCAGGTGGGCCAGTCGCTGCAGTACTCGGTGCGCGACGCGCCGTCCGTGGCCGTGACCGACCGCAGCGGCACCGTGCTGATGAACCAGCAGGTGGTGACCGTCGTGGTGCTCGACCCCACCCGCACCACCACGCTGGACACGGACCTGCAGCAGGTGGCGGCCGCGCTCGCCCCGATCGACCCCACGATCACCGCGGCCTCGCTGCGCGCCCAGCTCGACGCGACCCCCGGGCAGCCCGTCACCGCGATCACGCTGAGGCAGGCCGACGCGACGGTCGTCGGGGACGCGCTGGGCGCGGTGCCGCTGGTGTCGCTGCAGCGCCAGCAGCGGGTGCTCACCACCCCGCGGACGCTCACCTCGCCTGCGCTGGACGCGCTGCCCGACCTGGTCCGCGCGAAGCAGGCCCAGGCCGACGGCTGGGAGGTCACCTCCGTCGACCCGGGCGGCGCGGTGGTGACACGGCTCGCGGGGGCGGACCCGTCGGCGGCGGGCAACATCCGCACCACCCTTGACCTGCCCACCCAGGACGCCGCGCTCTCGGCCCTGGCGTCGGTGCCGCAGCAGGCCGCGCTGGTGGCGCTGCAGCCCTCCACCGGCCAGCTGCTCGCCGTCGCGCAGAACGGGGCCGCGGACGCCCAGGGGCCGATCGCGCTGACCGGGCTCTACCCGCCGGGGTCGACGTTCAAGACGGTCACCGCGACGGCGGCGCTCACCGCCGGCACCGTCACCCCGGAGACGCCGCTGGCCTGCCCCGGCACGGCCACCATCGAGACCCGCACCATCCCCAACGAGGACTCGTTCGACCTCGGCACCGTGCCGCTGCGCACCGCGTTCGCCAAGTCGTGCAACACCACCTTCGCCGCGCTGGCCGACCAGCTGCCCGACGACGCGCTGCCCACCGCGGCCGCGCAGCTGGGGCTGGGCGTCGACTACGTGGTGCCGGGGGTGACGACGGTGACCGGGACGGTGCCCACCCCGACGACCCCGGCCGAGCGGGTGGAGTCCGGCATCGGGCAGGGCCAGGTGGTGGCCAGCCCGTTCGGCATGGCCCTGGTCGCCTCGACGCTGGCCTCGGGCACGCTGCGCAGCCCCACCCTGCTGGCCGACCAGCCCGGCACCCCCGACCGCACGCCCGCCCCGCTGGCCGACGGGGTCGCCGCCCAGGTCCGCGGGATGATGGCGCAGGTCGTGGCCGGCGGGACGGCGAGCCAGCTGGCCGACGTGCCCGGGGTCATCGGCAAGACCGGGACGGCCGAGTTCGGCTCGGCCGGGCAGTCCCACGGCTGGTTCGTCGCCGTGCAGGGCGACCTGGCCCTGGCCGTGCTCGTCGTCGACGGCGGCAGCTCGACGCCCGCCGTGGAGGCCGCCGGACGGTTCCTGCGCACCCCGCGCTGACGGGTGCTGCGATGACGTGGCCCGCGGTGGTTGCCCCCGCTAAGTTCTTCCGCGGGCGCCCTGCCCCGACCGACCCGACCACCCCGAGGGAGACCCGGTGACGCGCAGCAGCACCGCACGACGGACCGCGACCACCCTGGCGGCCGGGGCCGCCGCGCTCGTCCTCGCCGGGTGCGGGGGCGGCTCGGGCAGCTCGGCCGCCACCACCGGCAGCGTGCTGCCGGCCATCACGTCGTCGGCCGCGCCGTCCTCGAGCACCACCACGACGGCCTCGTCCGCCCCGGCGTCGACCACCACCACGACCACCACGCCCGCCCCGACCACGACCGCCCCGGCCGGGGGCGGCGGGAGCGGGCCGGCCGGCTGCCCGGCCGCGACCCTGTCGCTGAGCCTGGGCCAGTCGAGCTCCGGGGCGGGCACCCAGGGCATCCCGCTGGTGTTCACCAACACCGGCTCCACGGCGTGCACCCTGAGCGGGTTCCCCGGCGTCTCGTTCGTCGCGGGGGACGCGGGCGACCAGGTCGGTGCGCCCGCCACCCGCACCGGGCCCGACGGCGGGGCGGTGGTCCTCGACCCGGGCGGCGTCGCGAGCGCGCTGGTGCTCGTTGCCCAGGCGGGCAACTACCCGGCCGCCGACTGCTCCCCGACCCCGGTGCGCGGCTTCCGCGTGTACCCGCCGAACGACACCGACGCCCTGTTCGTGCCCTCCCCCGACACCGGGTGCGCGAACCCGTCGGTCACCCCGCTGCGCGTGCAGGCCGTCGCCGCGGGGGCCAGCGGCGGGCTGTAGCCGCACCCCCCGGGGCGCGAGCCCCGACCACACCCGCACGAGGACTGGAGCACACGGTGGAGTACACGACGCTGGGCACGACGGGCCTGCAGGTCTCCCGGATCGCGCTGGGCTGCATGAGCTACGGCGACCCGAAGCGGGGCGGTCACCCCTGGAGCCTCGACGAGGAGGCCAGCCGGCCGTTCTTCCGGCAGGCCCTCGAGGCGGGCGTGACCTTCTTCGACACCGCGAACGTCTACTCCGACGGCTCGTCCGAGGAGATCACCGGGCGCGCGCTGAAGGACTTCGCCCGCCGCGAGGAGGTCGTCGTCGCGACCAAGCTGTTCAACCGGATGGGCCCGGGGCCGAACGGGGCGGGGCTCTCCCGCGGCGCGGTCATGACCCAGGTCGACGCGAGCCTGCGGCGCCTCGGCACCGACTACATCGACCTCTACCAGATCCACCGCTGGGACCACGCGACCCCGGTCGAGGAGACGGTCGAGGCGCTGCACGACGTGGTGCGGGCGGGCAAGGTGCGCTACCTCGGGGCGTCGTCGATGTGGGCGTGGCAGCTGGCGAAGGCCCTGCACGTCGCGGACAGCAACGGGTGGACCCGCTTCGCGACGATGCAGGACCACTACAACCTGCTGCACCGCGAGGAGGAGCGGGAGATGCTGCCGCTGTGCGCCGACGAGGGGGTCGGCTCGATCCCGTGGAGCCCGCTGGCCCGCGGCAGGCTCACCCGGCCCTGGGACACCACCTCCGCCCGCAGTGAGACCGACGAGTTCGGGGGGTCGCTCTACCAGGACGGCGACGAGAAGATCGTCGACGTGGTGACGGCCGTGGCCGCGGAGCGGGGGGTGACCCCTGCGCAGGTCGCGCTGGCGTGGGTGCTGCGCCACCCCGTGGTCGACGCGCCCATCGTCGGGGCGACCAAGGCCCACCACCTCGACGACGCCGTCGCCGCGGTCGACCTCGAGCTCTCCGACGACGAGTGCGCCCGCCTCGAGGAGCACTACACCCCGCGCGAGCCCGTCGGCTTCCGCTAGCGGGGCACGCGGTGGGCGGGGCTCGCGGTGGGCGGGGCTCGCGGTGGGCGGGGCTCGCGGTGGGCGGGGCTCCCCGGGCGGCGCCGTCCTCACTACCGTGGGCGGGTGCCGACCCGCCCCGAGGAGCTCCTCGACGCCGCCCTGGTCGTGCTCGCCGAGCGGGGCCCGCTCACCGAGGTCGACCTGGTGGCGGCGCTGCTGCTCGCCGGGCACGACCTGCGGCCCGACCCCGCCGGGGCCGTCGCCGACCTGCTGGAGCACGAGGCCGGGGACGCGCTCGTCGACCTGCCCGACGGCCGGCTCGCGGCGCTGCACCCGCTGCTCGACGGCCGGGTGCTCGCCCACCGGCTGACCGGGCCCGAGGTCACCCACGGGGTCGTGGCTGCCGACCTCGACCTGACGGCCCTGACGGGCGCCCTGGGCCGGGAGGCGCGGTGGACGGACGGCACGCCGGTGCAGCACCTGCTGGCGGGCTTCGACGACGACGAGCTCGCCGAGGCCGGGCTGCCGGAGGCCTCAGAGGCGCTCGTGGCCCCGGCCGGCGCCCTCGACGGTGCCGGGGTCGGTGACCTCGTCGGCCTGCGCCGGGGTCCGGACGGCTGGTCGCTGGCGCCGGTCGTGGCCGGGCCCGGCGAGCTCGGCGCGGCCGCGGCGGGGCTGCTGCCCGCCGGGAGCGGGCCGGTGCCCGTCGACACCGCCGTGGTCGGGCTCTGCGCGGCCGACCCGGCGCTGTTCACCACCCCGCTCGCACCGGTCCGCGAGCTGCTCAGCGCGGCCGGTCTCGTCGTCACCGGGGAGTGGGTGGCGCTGCCGGGCACCGACGTCGAGGCGTGGCACCAGGATCGGCAGCGCGCCTTCCTGGCCGCCGAGCACGGGCTGGACGACGCCGCGGCGGGCGCGCTGCTGGTGCTGCTCGAGCTGCACGACGAGATCGCCGCCGGGGCCGTCCGGCCGCGCGGCGACGACGCGGACGTCGCCGCCCGCCGCGCCGAGCTGGCCGGGGCGGCAGCCCGTCTCGCGGACCCGACCGTGGCGGCCGCCCTGCTCGCCGAGGCCGTCGACACCGGGGACGAGGAGGACGTCGACGCCCTGGCGGCGCTGGCCCGGTCGCTGGAGCAGGTGGCCCCGCGCGGGGCGCTGGCGGGGGTGCGCTGGGTGCGGGCGGCCGCGCTGGAGCTGCTCGGCGAGACCCTGGAGGCGGAGTCCGCGCTCGAGGCAGCGGTGGCGGCGGACCCCGAGCACCCGGCCGCGCTGCTGGACCTGGCCCGCTGCGCCGGGGACCGCGGCGACGGGGAGCGGGCGCTGTCGCTGCTGCGCCGCGCCGGGGTGCCCGGCGACGACGAGGAGCTGCTCCTGCTCGAGGAGGTCCGGGAGCGGCCCCGGCCCGGGCTGGGCCGCAACGAGCGGTGCTGGTGCGGGTCGGGCCGCAAGTACAAGCAGTGCCACCTCGGCCGGGAGGGCACCACCCTGGCCGAGCGCGCCGACTGGCTGCACGCCAAGGCGCTGCGGTGCCTGGAGCGGGGACGACCGGGCCTGGAGCTGCGGGTGCTCGACGAGGTGCACGAGGTGGCGCTGGCCGACGCCGGCCTGGCGTGGGAGGAGGACGGCGACCGCTTCCTCACCGACGTGGCCCTGGCCGAGGGGGGCGGGCTGGCCGCGTTCCTGGCGACGCGCGGGGTCCTGCTGCCCGATGACGAGCGCAGCGCCGCGGCGGCGTGGGTGAGTGCCCGGCGCACGGTGCTCGAGGTGCTCGAGCTGCCCCCGCGGGGCGGGGCCCGGTTGCGCGACCTCCGCGACGGGGCCGAGGTCGTGCTCGCCGACCGGGGCCGGGCCGACGGGCTGCGGGTGGGCGACGTGGTGTGCGCCCGCCCGGTGCCGGTCGGCGAGGAGCTGCGGGCCCCGGGCGGGGTCGAGGTGGTGCGGCCGGGGTGGCGGGACGAGCTGCTGGCGGTGCTCGACGCGGAGCCGTCGGCCGCGGCCGTCGCCCGGGCGCTCACCCTGGCGACCCGGACCGATCACCCTGAGTGACACCCGTCCGGACGACGACCGGTCGCACGCCCGCTTTCCTCTGCGAGCGCCGACGCACCACCCGGCGCGGCGGTCGGGCCCGGTGGACACGCACGGCCGCGCACCGGGCAGCCTCGGTGAGGCCATCCGCGCCGCGCTGGTGCGCCGACGCGTGCAGAGAACAGCGGCGGGCAGGAGGGTGCTCCAGCGGGCCGTCGGGGCCCGTCGACCGGCGCCCTGTTGAGGTTAGCCTTGCCTGGTGCAACACTCGGGAACATGAACCTCGACGGGGTGCGGACGGGTCGGACGGTGCT
Source organism: Rhodococcus aerolatus (assembly GCF_054783215.1). NCBI lineage: Bacteria > Bacillati > Actinomycetota > Actinomycetes > Mycobacteriales > Nocardiaceae > Rhodococcus > Rhodococcus aerolatus. The sequence goes on from NZ_BAAGQZ010000044.1 coordinate 189,737, forward strand.
GGTGACCGGGTCGGGCCTCTCCCCCGCCCGGGTGCGCCGGCTGGCCGAGCTCGGCATCCGGACGGGCCAGCCCGTGCAGGTCCTGGGCCGCACCGCCGGCGGCGGCCGCCTGCTCGCGGTGGGTGACGCCCGCGTCGCCGTGGACCGGTCCACCGCCCGCGGCATCGAGGTCACCGAGACCGCCGCCGACACCGTCACCGAGACCGGGCCCCCTGCCCGCACCGACGCCCCCCGGCTGTCGGCGCGGGCGCACGCGGCGTGAAGCTGGGCAAGTCGGTCGCGTCCTGCCACAGCGAGGGCACCCAGGTCGTCACCGCCCCCGGCGCGGCCGTCGTCGCCCTCGCCGGCAGCCCCAACGTCGGCAAGTCGACGCTGTACAACGCGCTGACCGGGCTGCGGCGCGACACCGGCAACTGGCCCGGCACCACCGTCGCCGTCGGCCGCGGGGTGTGGACCCTGCCCCACGGCGAGGCCGCCCTCATCGACCTGCCCGGCGCCTACAGCCTCGACCCCGTCAGCCCCGACGAGGAGCTGACGCGGGCCCTGCTGGTCGAGCAGCCGCAGGCCGAGCGGCCCGACGTCGTCGTCGTCGTGGCCTCCGCCGCCCACCTCAGCCGCGGGCTGTACCTGCTGGCCCAGCTCCGCGAGACCGACCAGCGCTGCGTGCTGGCCCTGACCATGGCCGACGTCGCCGAGCGCCGCGGGGTCACCGTCGACGCCGCCGCCCTCGCCGACGCGGTCGGGGTGCCCGCCGTGCTGCTCGACCCCCGCCACGGCACCGGCCTGCCGGGGCTCGCCGCGGCGGTGGAGCGCAGCCGCGCAGCCGCGGCCCCGGCCCCGCGGGAGACCGACGGGCACACCGGCGACGCCCCCGACGAGCTGGCGGTGGCCGACGACCGGTTCGCGTGGATCCAGGCCGCCGTCGCCGCGGCCACCACCCGGGACGACCGCAGCTCCACCTCGCTGAGCGACCGCATCGACCGCGTCGCCACCTCCCGCGTCGGCGGGCCGCTGCTCTTCCTCGCCGCGATGTACCTGGTCTTCCAGCTCACGACGACGATCGCCGCCCCCATCCAGACCTTCCTGGGCGACCTCGTCGACGGGCCCGTCTCCTCGGCGGTCACCGCGGTGATGACGGCGGTCGGCCTCGGCGGCACGTGGGTGACGGGCTTCGTGGTGGACGGCCTCGTCGCCGGCGTCGGCATGCTGCTGACGTTCGTCCCGCTGATGGCCATCATGTTCTTCCTGCTGGCCCTGCTCGAGGACTCGGGGTACATGGCCCGCGCCGCCGTGGTGACCGACCGTCTCATGCGCACCATCGGCCTGCCCGGGCGCGCGTTCCTGCCGCTCATCGTCGGGTTCGGCTGCAACGTACCCGCCATCAGCGGCACCCGGGTGCTGCCCGACGCCCGCGACCGGCTGCTCACCGCCCTGCTGGTGCCCTTCACCTCCTGCTCGGCCCGGCTGACGGTGTACGTGCTGGTGGCGGCCACGTTCTTCGGCTCCAGCGCGGGCACGGTCGTGTTCGTCATGTACGTCGTGTCCATCCTGCTGGTCGTGCTCGCCGGGCTGCTGCTGCGCTCCACGCTGCTGCAGCGCGTCGACGACGACCCGCTGGTCATCGACCTGCCCGCCTACCAGCTGCCGGTGCCGCGGCTGCTCGTCGCCGACGCCTGGGTGCGGGTGAAGGGCTTCCTGCGCACCGCCAGCGGGATCATCGTGGCCACGGTCGTCATCGTGTGGGCGCTCAGCGCGACGCCCCTGCCCGGCGCTCAGGGCGGCTTCGGCGAGGTCGCCATCTCCGACTCCGTCTACGCCGGGGCCGCGAAGGTCGTCGCGCCGGTGTTCGACCCCGCCGGGTTCGGCGCGTGGGAGACCACGGGCGCCCTGGCCGTGGGCTTCGTGGCCAAGGAGGCCCTCATCTCCTCCTGGGCGCAGACCTACGCCACCGCCGAGCCCACCGACTCCGACCCCGGCTCGCTGGGCCAGGACCTGCAGGCCACGTTCGCGCAGACCTCCGGCGGCCACACCACCGCCGCCGTGTGGGCGTTCCTCGTCTTCCTGCTCGCCTACACCCCGTGCGTCGCGACGATCGCCGCCCAGCGCCGCGAGATCGGGCTGCGGTGGACGGTGTTCAGCGTCGGCTTCAACCTCACCGTGGCCTGGGTGCTCTCGGTGGCGGTGTTCCAGGTGCTGCGGGTGTTCCTGTGAGCGCCCCCAGCCCGCTGCGCGCCGTGCTCGGCGCGTTCGACGCCGGGGCCACCTCGCTGTCCGACGTCGCGCGCCGCACCGGCCTGGACCGCGACGTGGTCGACGCCTCCGTCGAGCACCTCGTCCGGATGGGCCGGCTGTCGGCCGGGACGCTCTCGACGGGGTGCCCAGACGGCGGCTGCGGGTCGTGCGCCTCGGGGGACGACGGGTCGGCCGGCTGCGGCTCGTCGGGCCCGTCGTCGGGCCGGCAGCGCCCGGTGCTGGTGACCCTCTCGGTGACCCGCGCGGGCTGAGGGCACGCCCGTCCCGTCGGACCCCGTTGCTAGGTTCGCGGGGACCCGCAGCCGGGGGGCTGGGGCGGGACGGGGGCACGCATGGCACCGGGGTCGGCGCACGGCACGGGCTGCACGGTCACCGGGTACGGCCGGGCCGCGCTGGACGCGCTGCGGGAGGCGGTCCTGGCGGCCAAGGCCGGGGACCCGCTGGCCCCGGTGACGGTGCTGGTGCCGTCCGGGGTCGCCGGCATGGTCGCCCGCCGCCACCTCGCCGCCGGGCTCGGCGACGGCCACGCCGGGGTCGCCGCCCTGCACCCGACCACGGTGGTCCGGCACGCCGAGCAGCTGGCAGCACCCACCCTCGCCGGCCGTCGCCCCGCCACCGGTCCGGTGCTCGCCGCCGCGTGGCGTGCCGCGCTCGAGCACGACCCGGGTGGGCTGGCCCCGGTGGCGGAGCACCCGTCCACCGTCCGCGCCCTCGTCCGGGCGGGCCGCGAGCTGCGTGACCTCGACGACGACGCGCTCGACGCCGTGGCGTGGGTGCCGCCGCTGGGGTCGGACCTGGTGCGGCTGCACCGCGACGTGCGCCACCGGCTCGCCGCCTGGTACGACGACACCGACCTGCTCGACGCCGCCGCCGCCCTGTGCCGCACCCGGCCCGCCCGCGCCGCGGAGACCGGACCCGTCGTGCTGCACCTGCCCCAGGCGCTGACCCGGGCGGAGTGCCGCTTCGTCGAAGCCCTCCGCACCGCCGTCGACGTGACCGTGGTCGCCGGGCTCACCGGTGAGCCGCGGGCCGACGGTGGGGTCCTGCGCACCCTCGACCGCGTCGGTCTGCCCGCGCCGGCCGGCCCCACCACGGGCACCGCCACCGCGACCGCCGTGCTCACCGCGTCCGACTCCGACGACGAGGTCCGCTGCGTGGTCCGGCAGGTCGTGGCCGCGCTGCGCACCACCCCGGCCCACCGCGTCGCCGTGCTGCACGCGGCCCGCAGCCCCTACGCGCGGCTGCTGCACGAGCACCTCGCCGCCGCCGGGATCACCGTGAACGGCCCCGGCACGCGGCCCGTCCACGAGCGGGCCGTCGCCCGCACCGTCCTCGAGCTGCTGGAGCTCGGGCCCCGCGGGCTGCCCCGCGGCGAGCTGTTCCGGGCCCTGTCGGCCGCCCCGGTGCGCACCCGCGACGGTGCCCGGGTGCCGGTGTCGCGCTGGGAGCGGCTGTCCCGCGCGGCCGGGGTCGTGGCGGGCGACGACTGGGACACGCGGCTGCGCCGGCACGCCGACGACGAGCGCGGGCGGGCCGCCGCCGAGCAGGCCGGTGACGACCCGAGCCCCGGTCGGGTGGCCGCCCTGGAGCGCAGCGTGGCCGACGCGGACGCGCTGCGCGCCTTCGCCACCGGGCTGCGCGACGACCTCGCCCGCGGTGCCGCGCTCACCTCGTGGGCGGAGCTGGGCGGCTGGGCGCTCGACCTCGTCGCGGGCCTCGTGGGGGAGCTGGACGACCTGGGCGCGCTGCCCGCCGACGAGCGCTACGCCGCCGTGGCGCTGGACTCGGCGCTGCGCGGGCTGACCACGCTCGACGCGTTCGGCGCGACCGCGAGCCTGCCCGCCCTGGTGCAGACCCTGACCGAGCAACTCGAGACGGCCCAGCCCCGCGTCGGCCGCTTCGGCGACGGCGTGCTGGTCGCCCCGGTCGCCGCCGGGGTCGGGCTCGACGCGGACGTCGTGTTCGTCCTCGGGCTGGCCGAGGGCCTGTTCCCCACCCGCCTGCGGGAGGACCCGCTGCTGCCCGAGCGGCTGCGCGAGCAGAGCCTCGGCCAGCTCGTCAGCACCCGGGAGCGGCTCGACGCCGAGCACCGCGGGCTGCTCGCCGCGCTGGCGGCCGCACCCGTGGTGCACGCCTCGTTCCCCCGGGGGGACCTGCGCACCAAGAGCCGGTACCTGCCCAGCCGGTGGCTGCTGCCCAGCCTGCGCGCGCTCTCCGGCGAGGCCGGCCTGACGGCGGGCGGGTACGACGAGCACGGCACGGGGTGGCTCACTGAGTCCCCCTCCTACGCCAGCTCGCTGACCACCACCGCCGAGCCGGCGAGCGAGCACGAGTGGCGCACCCGGGCGGCGCACGACGGCACGCTCGGCCCCGACGAGGTGGTCCGGGCCGCCCGCGCCCTCATCACCGCCCGGGACGCGCCGACGATGACCCGCTTCGACGGTGACCTGACCGCCGTCGCCGACGGGCTGCCGGACTACTCGACCCGCGCCGTGTCCCCCACCTCGCTGGAGCGCTACGCCGGCTGCCCGCACGCCTTCCTCGTCCGCGAGCTGCTGCGCGTCAGCCCGCTGGAGTCGCCGGAGGACGTCGTCGTGGCGAGCCCGGCCGACGTCGGCACCCTCGTGCACGGCGCGTTCGACGCCCTGGTCCGGGAGGACCCCGCGAGCCTGCCCGGGTACGGCGAGCCGTGGAGCGACGAGCACCGCCGCCGCCTGGCCGCGCACGCCGACCGGCTCGGCGCCGACCTGGTGGCCCGGGGGCTCGCCGGGCACCCGCGGCTGTGGGCGCAGCTGCTCGACCGCGTCCAGGGCGACCTCGCGCTCATGCTCGACGACGACGACGCGTGGCGGGCCGCGCACGGGGCGCGGGTGGTCGACAGCGAGCTGGCCTTCGGGATGGACGGCCACCCCCCGGTCCCCGTCCCGCTGCCCGACGGGTCCACGGTGCTGCTGCGCGGCAAGGCCGACAAGGTCGACGCCGACGCCTCCGGCCGGCTCTGGGTCACCGACGTCAAGACCGGCAGCGCGTGGCGCTTCGAGGGCCTCGGCGAGGACGACCCGGTGGCCGGGGGCACCAAGCTGCAGCTGCCCGTCTACGCCCACGCCGCCCGGGCCCGCCACGGCGACCCCGGGACCCCGGTCGAGGCCCAGTACTGGTTCGTCGGGCCCAAGGACCGCGGGGCCCGGGTCGAGCTGACGCTGACCGACGCCGTCGAGCACACCTACGCCGCCACCCTGGCCACGCTGACCCGCAGCATCGGCCGCGGGCTGTTCCCGCCGCGGCCGCCGGCGGACCCGGACTTCCTGTGGGTGCAGTGCGACTACTGCAACCCCGACGGCCTGGGCCACGGGGAGGCCCGCACCCGGTGGCTGCGGGCCAAGCACGACCCGCGGCTGGCCGAGCTCGTCGCGCTGGTCGAGCCGGTCGAGAAGGACGCATGAGCACCACCACCACCGCGCAGCCGCAGCCGGCCGGGGCCGACCTGCCCGACGCCGAGGCCCGGGCGCGCATCGCCGGCGACACCGCCGCCACCCTGTTCGTCGAGGCCGGCGCCGGGTCGGGCAAGACGAGCAGCCTGGTGGCCCGGCTGCGCCGGCTGGTGCTGGCCGACGGCGTGCCGCTGACGAGCATCGCGGCGGTCACGTTCACCGAGAAGGCGGGCGCCGAGCTGCGCGACCGGCTGCGGGCCGAGCTGGAGACGGTCGGCGCCGACGAGCCCGGCGCGGACGCCGCGGCCCGGGCCCTCGACGACCTCGACGGCGCCGCCATCGGCACCCTGCACTCGTTCGCGCAGCGCATCCTGGCCGAGCACCCCGTCGCGGCCCGGCTGCCCCCGCTCGTCGAGGTGGCCGACGAGCTGAGCTCCGCGGTGGCGTTCGAGGAGCGGTGGTCGACGACCCGCCGGGCCCTGCTCGACGACCCGGCGCTGACCGACGCGCTCGACCTCGCGATGGCGGCGGGGGTGACGCTGGAGAACCTGCGCTCGCTGGCCAAGCTGTTCAACGCCGACTGGGACCTCGTCGCCGACCGGGTCCTCGTCGGCGACCCGCCCGCCGCGGCCCGGCTCACCGGGCTCGACGACCTGGTGTCCCGGGCCGCCGGGCTCGCCGCGCGGGCCGCCGGCTGCACCGACCCCGAGGACAAGTTCCTGCCCAGCCTGCTCGCGTTCGGCGACTGGGGCCGGGCGCTGGGCGCGGCCACGGACGACCGCACCCGCGTCGCGCTGCTGCTGCACGCCGCCACCCTCAGGACCTCCTGGGGCAAGCAGGGCAGCTGGGGCGGCAAGGACGCGCTCGCCGCGATCAAGGACGACTGCGCCGCGCTCAAGGCGGACGCCGCCGAGGCCCTGCAGCGGGTGCTCGACGCGGCGCTGCGGGTGCTGAGCCGGTGGGTCGCCGCCCGGGTCCACGCCGACGCGCAGGCCCGGCGCGACGAGGGCCGGCTCGAGTTCCACGACCTGCTGGTGCTCTCCCGCGACCTGCTGCGCCACGACGGGCAGGTGCGCGCCGCGCTGGCCCACCGCTACCCCCGGCTGCTGCTCGACGAGTTCCAGGACACCGACCCCATCCAGGTCGAGCTCGCCGTCCGCATCGCCGGCGGTGCGGCGGCCACCCAGGCCGACTGGGCCGACGTCGTCGTCCCGCCCGGGTCGCTGTTCGTCGTCGGGGACCCCAAGCAGTCCATCTACCGGTTCCGCCGGGCCGACGTCGCGATGTACCTGCGCGCTCAGGACGTCCTCGGCGGCGCGCGCGGCGGCGGCGAGCAGGTCAGCCTGACCACCTGCTTCCGCACCGTGGCCCCGGTGGTCGACTGGGTGAACGGGGTGTTCGGCCGGCTCATCACCCACGAGGTCGACGCCCAGCCCGCCTACGCCGCGCTCACCGCGCACCGCCCGGCCGACCCCCGGCCGCCCGCCCCCGGCGTGCCCGGGGTGACGGTGCTGGGCGCCGAGGGGCACCCCGACAAGCCCGTCGCGGCCGAGCTGCGCACCCGGGAGGCGGCCGACGTCGCCGCGGTCGTCCACCGCGCGGTCACCGAGGGGTGGCCGGTGCAGGACCGCCGGACCGGCCGGTGGCGGCCCGCCGAGCTCGACGACGTGGCCGTGCTCGTCCCCGCCCGCACCTCCCTGCCCTACCTGGAGGAGGCCTTCGACGCCGCCCGCGTGCCCTACCGGGCCGAGTCGAGCTCGCTGGTCTACCAGGCGCAGGAGGTCCGCGACCTGCTGGCGGCCGCCCGGGCGGTGGCCGACCCGTCCGACCAGCTGTCGCTGGTCACCGCGCTGCGCTCCCCGCTGTTCGGGTGCGGCGACGACGACCTGTGGACCTGGCGCCGCGACGGCGGGACGTTCTCCGTCCTGGCCCGGGCCCCGGACCCGGCGGCCGACCCGGACCGTGCTGCGCACCCCGTCGCCCGGGGGCTGGCCGCGCTGCGGGCGCTGCACCACGAGTCCCGGTGGTGGCCGCCGTCGGAGGTGCTCGGCGCCCTGGTCGAGCGGCGCCGGGTGCTGGAGACCCACGCCGACGGCCCCCGGGCGCGCGACGCGTGGCGCCGCACCCGGTTCGTCGTGGACCAGGCGCGGGCGTGGTCGGAGTCCGAGCACGGGGGGCTGCGGGCCTACCTGGTGTGGGCGGCGCAGCAGGGGCAGGAGGCGTCCCGGGTGGCGGAGGCGTCGCTGCCGGAGACCGACGCCCGCGCCGTCCGGATCATGACCGTGCACGCCGCGAAGGGCCTGGAGTTCCCGATCGTGGTGCTCAGCGGGACCACGGCCGCACCGCAGAACCGGGGTGGGGTGCGGGTGCTGTGGCCGCGCGAGGGCGGGTACGCGGTGTCGCTGCGCAAGGGGGTGACCACCGGGGACTTCGCCGCGGCCGCCCCGGTGGACGAGCAGATGGACGAGCGGGAGCGCCGCCGGCTGCTCTACGTCGCCACCACCCGCGCCCGGGACCACCTGGTGGTCTCGCTGCACCGCGCGGCCGGGTCGACCCGCCGCACCAGCGCCTTCCTGCTGGCGGGCGAGGGCCGCGCCGCGGACGGGGCGACCGCGTGGGAGACCACCGGGGCGGGGGTGCTGCCCGACGCCGGGGCGGCGCCACCCGCTCCGCTGCCCGACTGGACGACCTGGTCCGAGGCCATGCAGCGGGTGCGCGAGGCGACGCGCCGGACGTGGGCGGTCTCGGCGTCGGGGCTCGAGGGCACGGAGCCCGCCGTGGCCCAGGCGGAGCGTGACGGTGCGCCGACCGAGCCCGGGGCCGGGCCCGGGGCCGAGGCGGGCCGCGCGAAGGGCGGGGTCGACGTCGAGCTGCCTGCCTGGACCAAGGGCCGCTACGGCACCGCGATCGGCCGGGCCGTGCACGCCGTGCTGCAGGCGGTGGACCTCGCGAGCGGGGAGGGCCTGGACGACGCGGTCGGTGCGCAGAGCATCGCGGAGGGCGTCACCGAGCACGCCGGGGTGGTGGCGGACCTGGTGCGGTCCGCGCTGGGCTCGGAGCTCGTCGCCCGGGCCGCGGCGCGACGGCACTGGCGGGAGATGTACGTGGGCGCAGTGCAGGACGACGGCACGGTGCTCGAGGGCTACGTCGACCTCGTCTACGCCGAGGACGACGGGTCGCTGGTCGTCGTGGACTACAAGACCGACGCCGTGCCGAGCGCTGCGCTCGGCGCCCGGGCCGCGTTCTACGCACCCCAGCTGCGGGCGTACGCCGGCCTGCTCGCGGCCTCGACGGGGTACGCGGTCGCACCGGCCCAGCTGCTGTTCCTGCACCCCGGCGGCCCCGCCCGCGCCGTGCCGGTCGCGGTCGGGCAGGGCTAGCGGTCCGGGTCGACGACCAGCTCGACCTGGACCTCGTCCCCGGCCCCGCGGCCCGTCTTCTTCCGGGTCTCGGCGTTGAACGACACCAGGTAGCGCCCGCCCATCACCCCGGTCGTGGTCCGGTAGGTGTACCCGTCGTCGATCGTCACCACGACGGGCACCCGCTTGCCCCGCTCGAAGCCGAGCAGCACCTCCTCGGGCACGACGATGCCCACGTTGTTGCCGCCGGTGGCCTCGAGCACGGTGCGGAACACGGTCATGGCCGCCATCCTGCCCCCCGTCCCCCCGTCCCCCCGCGGCCCACGGATCCGGGCCGGCGACGTCGCGACACGTGGGCGCAACGCAGGGGTGGTTGGGTGCCGGGGGTGAGCACCACCGAGGAGTCCAGGCCGGCCGGGTGGTCCGCCGTGCTGCGCAGCGCGGACGTCGGCACCACCCCCGTCCCGCTGCGGGCGCACGGCGCCGACTGGGTCGCGGTCCGGCTGGCCCCCGGGGCCCCGGTCAGCGTCCTGGCCGCCCGCTGCCCGCACCGGCTGGTGCCGCTCGCCGGGGCCGCGGTGGTCGACGGCCGCGTGCAGTGCCCGTACCACGGCTGGCAGTTCGACGGGTCCGGCGCGTGCGTGACGGTGCCGTCGCACCCGGGGTCGACCCCGCCGCCCCGGGCGTCGCTCGCCACCCCGCCCGCCGTCCGCGAGACCGACGGCACGGTGTGGGTCGCCGCGCCCGAACCGGTCCCCGGTGCGCCGACGCGGGCAGAGCACAGCGGCGGTCGCGACGTGCTCGGCAACGACCACCCCGCCCTCGCCCACGCCTGGCACCCGGTGGGCCTGCTCGACGACCTCCCCACCGACGGGTCCGCCCGGCCGCTGCGCCTGCTCGGCCGCACCTGGACCCTCCGCCGGGCCGGCGACGGGCGGCCGGAGGTCGACGAGCCCGCCCACGGCGTCGAGGTCCGCCACGGCATGGTGTGGCTCGCCCCCGCCGAGCCGCGCGACGTGCCGCTGGTGGTGCCCGAGGCCGACGACCCCCGCTTCGTCGCCGCCTGGCTGCCGCCGTCGACCACGTCGGCCCCCGCGGGCCTGCTGGCCGACAACTTCCTCGACGCCGCGCACTTCCCGTTCGTCCACGCCGCGACCATCGGGGCCGAGGCGCCGGAGGAGGTCGAGCCCGTCGACCACGTCGTCGAGCCGGGCGGGTTCACCAGCGTGGCCGAGCAGCTGTTCGCCAACCCCGAGGACCCGGGGGTGCTCGCCGGGGTGCGGCCGCTGCAGCAGCGGCGCCGCGCGACCTACGTCTACCGCGCCCCGTTCCAGCTGCTGCTGCGGCTCGAGGAGCTCGACGCCGGGGCGGTCAAGACGATCCTGTTCGTCCTCACCCCCGCCGACGCGGACCGCACCGTCGTGCACACCTGCATGCTGCTGCACGGCATCGGCGGCCGGGAGCGCCCCGACGCCGCGACCGTGGCGGCCGAGGTCGCGTTCGAGGAGCGCGTGCTGGCCGAGGACCTGGCGCTGCAGGACCGGATGGACTCCCCCGGCCTGCCGCTGGTGCTGCGCGACGAGGTCCACGTGCGGGCGGACCGGCTCGGCGTGGCCCTGCGCCGTGCGCTGCGCGCCTTCACCGAGCGGGCCGCCACCCCCTGAGCGGGCGCCCGACCCGCCCGGTCAGTAGCCGAAGACGTGGAACGTGGCGGCGAAGCGCAGGAAGACCCCCTGCAGCAGGGCGAGGAAGCTCGGCGCGGCCGCCACGTCGACAGCCAGGGTCGCCGACGACGGGGCCACGGCGGCGTCACCGCTGTAGCGGGCGGTCACCTGGTGCGTCCCGGCCGTCGCGAAGGTGGTCACGCAGGCGGCCCGGCCGCCGGCCACGGGCACCGCGGCGCAGCCGGGCAGCGCCGCCCCGCCGTCGGTGAACGTGACCGTGCCGGTGGCCGAGGCGGGCGTCACCGTCGCGGTCAGCCCCACCCCGGCGACCCCCACCCCGGCGTTGCCGGTGGTGCTCAGGGCGACCGACGAGGCCGTGGGCGTCGTCGCGGACCCGGCGCAGGCGGTGATGGCCCGGCAGACGTCGAGCCGGCCGCCGGTGACGGTGCGCCCCACCAGGGACGGGACCCGGTCGACCGCACCCAGCAGCCGCGCCTTGAGCTGGGCCACGCTCAGGCCCGGCTCGGCGGAGAGCACCAGGGCGGCCGCCCCGGCGACCTGCGGCGTGGCCATGGAGGTGCCGCTGAGGTAGCCGTAGGCCCCCCCCGGCAGCGTCGAGAGCACGGTGCGCCCCGGCGCCCCCAGGTCGACGGAGGTGGCGCCGTAGTCGCTGAACGAGGCCAGCTGGTCGCGGTTGTCGGTGGCCGCCACGGAGACGACGCCGGGCAGGTCGTAGGCGGCCGGGTAGCTGGGGTTGGCGTCGGCGTCCTGCCCGACACCGTTGACCCCGTTCCCGGCGGCGGCGACGAACAGGATGCCGTAGCCGGTGGCGCGGGCGATCTCGGCGCGCAGCGACGTCGACGCGTCCGGCCCGCCCCACGAGGCGTTGATGACACGGACGTCCTGGCCGGCGATCTTGGCCTGCACGGCGAACTCGATGGCCTTGATGGCGTCGGCGGTGGACCCGTTGCCGTTCGCGTCGAGGAACTTCAGGCCCATGATCGAGGCCTGCTGCTCGACGCCGCTGACCCCGCGGCCGTTGCCGCCGACCGCGCCGATCGTGCCGGAGACGTGGGTGCCGTGGCCCTCGTCGTCGGCCGGGTCGCAGGTCCCGGTGATGACGTTGACGCCGTGGGTGCCCCGGGCGCACCCCCCGATGCCGCCGGGGTTGGACCACGTGTTGGCGGCCAGGTCGGGGTGGGCGTAGTCGATGCCGCTGTCGGTGACCGCCACGACGATCGAGCGCGAGCCGGTGGTCGTGTCCCAGGCGCGGGTGGCGGCGATGTCGGCCCCGGGCGTGCCGGTCTGCCCCCCGACGGGCTGCCCGGTGTTCTGCAGCGCGTAGAGCTGGCCGAAGGACGGGTCGTCAGGGACGGCGGTCGACCGCACGACGTAGTTAGGCTCGACCGACGCCACCTCGGGGGCCGCGTCGAGGGTGGCGATCGCGGCCGGGGCGGCGGCGGGGTCGACGGCCAGGACGGTGGTGCCCGCCCCGACGGTGCCGGTGTCCGCGGCACCCGCGGCCTGCTCGACGGCCGTCTTGGTGCCCTCGCTGGTGCCGGGGGCGTAGGTGACCAGCAGGCTGCCGGGCACCACGTCGCCTTTGGCCGGGGGGGTGGCGGGCGCTGCGGGGTCAGGTGCTACGGGGTCGGGTGCAGCGGGGGCGGCGCCGGCGAGCGGGGCGGCGGCGGCGCCCAGGCCCACGGCCAGCAGGAGGGCCCCGGTGAGGGCGGTGGCGCGGGTGGTGGTGGCTCGGCGCACGGGGCGCACCTCCTGGCTGCTGGGCTCCGGACTGGTGGGGCGCGGTCCCGGACCCCCGGTGCCGACCGCTGGGATCGTCGCACCTCGACGCATGTCCCGCTACGCACGAGAGCAACCCGGTGACCCTGCGTGGTGGAACCGGACAGACCGCCCTCGAGGTCAGCCGGGCCCGAGCAGCGTGTCGGTGTCGATGACGACCTGGCCGTCGACGGTGGCCATGCCGAGGCGGTGCCGCTCGACGATGGTGGTGCCGCCGCGCTGGAACGCCTCCACGGTCGTCACGGTCGAGCCGTCCGCGCCGGCGGTCGCGCTGCGCAGCTCGAACCCGCTCAGGCCCGACCAGAACGCGTCGTAGGCGGGGAACCCCTGGGCGGCCAGGGTCGGCCCCAGCCGGGAGTAGGCCTGCTCGGTGCCGCCGGGCAGCAGCGCAAAGTAGTCGCGCACCGCCTGCTCGGCCCGGGCGCCGGCCGCGAGCGACGGGGTCGTCGGCGGGGGTGTCGTCGGCGGGGGTGTCGTCGGCGGGGGTGTCGTCGCCGGGGGTGTTGTCGTGGTCGTCGGGGGCGGCGTGGTGGTGGACGTCGGCACCGTCGTCGTGGTGCGGGGGGTGGTCGTGCTCGGGGGCGCGGTCGTGGGCGCCGGTGCGCGCGTGGTGATCGGCGCGGGGTCCGCGACCGGGGCCGTCGGGGTGTCGCGGCCGGTGAGCAGCAGCGCCGCGCCGAGCAGAAGGGCGGTGAGCACCCCGGCCGCCGCCAGCACCCGGCCCGCGCGACCCCGGTCGCGCCCCGCCACAGCCGGGGAGGTCGCGGCCGCGTCGTCGGTGTCCGCGCCGGCCGCGACCCGGGCGAGCGCGTCGCGCACCTCCGCCATGCCGGGGCGACGGGCCGGGTCGCGGTCGAGCACCGCCAGCAGCACCGGGGTCAGCGGGCCGCTGCGCCGCGGCGGGTCGATCCGCCCCGCGGCCACCCGGTGCAGCAGCGCCACGGCACCCTGGTCGGCACCGAAGGGTGGTTGGCCCTCCACGGCGGTGTAGAGCGTCGCCCCGAGGGAGAACACGTCGCTGGCGCCGGTGGCCTCGTCGCCCCGCGCGACCTCCGGGGCGACGTAGGCGGGGGTGCCGGTGATCCGACCGAGGTCGGTGACGGTGACCGTGAGGTCGCCCCGGGCGCTGGAGATGCCGAAGTCGGTGATCTTGACCGGTCCCAGCGGGCCGGCGCCGTCCCCGGTGTCGGCGATGAGGACGTTGCCGGGCTTGACGTCGCGGTGCACGATCCCGACCGCGTGGGCGGCGGCCAGCGCGTCCGCCAGCTGCGCGCCGACCCGGGCCGCGACCCGGGGGTCCAGCGGGCCGTCCGCCAGCAGCACCGCGGCCAGGCTGCGGGAGGGCACGTGCTCCATGACCAGCCAGGGGCTGCCGTCGCCGTGGCGGCCCTGGCGCACCCCGTCCCCGTCGTCGATGACCACGTCGTACATCGCGACGGCGTGCGGGTGGCTGAGCCGGGCGGCGATGCGGCCCTCGCGCAGGGTGTTCTCCCGCTGCTCGGCGGTCGCGGCCGGGTCCAGCAGGGGCGAGCCGTGCACCTGCTTGACGGCCACGTCCCGGTCGAGCACCTGGTCGCGCGCCCGCCACACCGCGCCCATGCCGCCGGTGGAGATGCGCTCGAGCAGCCGGTAGCGCCCGCCGACGACGTACCCGGGTGTGACCACGTCCCACCTCACCCCCGGTCCTGCCTGCGTCGACCCTGCGTCCCGACCCTGGGTACCAGCCTGCCCGCTCCGGCACCGAATCGTGTGACCTACCTGGCCGGAGGGTCGCGTGGCAGGCTGGGCGGGGTGAGGGAGCTGGCCCGCGGGGAGAACTGCCCGGCGCCGTCGTCGGTGGTGACGGTGTCGGTCACGTGCGCCTCGGCGGTCGACGTCTCCGCCCTGCTGCTGGGCCCCGACCGGCGCGTCCGCAGCGACGACGACCTCGTCTTCTACAACCACCCGGCCGGCCCGGGCGTCGACTTCCTCGCCCGCGGACCCGCCGGGGTCAGCGCGGTCCGGGTGGACACCGAGCGCATCCCCACCGACGTCGGCACCGTGCTCGTCGCCGCGAGCCTGGACGGCTCGGGGCCGGCGACGTTCGCCGGGGCGGGGTTCCTGCGCGTCGTCGTGCACGACGCCACCGGCGCCGAGGCGGTGGGCTTCGACGTCACCGGCCTGGGCACCGAGGCCGCCGTGCTCGGGGTCGAGGTCTACCGCAGGCAGGGGGCGTGGAAGGTGCGCGCCGTCGGCCAGGGGTACGACTCCGGCCTGGCCGGGGTGGTCTCCGACCACGGCATCGCCGTCGACGACGAGCCGGCCGCCGCGGCCCCGGCGCCACCGCCCGCCGCACCCCCGCCTGCCGCACCACCGCCCGCTGCCCCGGCTCCGCCGGTTCCCCAACCGCCCCCGTCCGCCGCCGTCGCCCCTCGACCACCCGCCGTGCCCGCCAGCCAGGGAGGCCCCCCGATGCAGAGCAACCTCTTCTCCCCCGAGCACGCCGAGGTGAGCGGCCCGGGCATCCAGCTGCAGGGCAGCAAGATGTGCAAGGTCGGGATGAACGGCGAGGTCATGGCCCGCGCGGGCTCGATGGTCGCCTACCAGGGGCAGATGCAGTTCAAGGCCCTCGGCGCGGGCGGCATCGGCAACGCCATCAAGCAGAAGCTCTCCGGCGAGGGCGTCCCGCTGATGAGCGTCTCCGGCCAGGGCGACCTGTTCCTGGCCAACAACAACTCCGACGTCCACCTCATCGACCTCGACGGGTCCGACGGGCTGACCATCAACGGCGCCAACGTGCTCGCGTTCGACACCAGCCTGCAGTACAGCATCCAGCGCGTGCAGGGCGCCGCCATGGCGGGCGGGGCCGGGCTGTTTAACTGCGTGTTCACCGGCCGCGGCCGCATCGCGGTGACGACCAAGGGCACGCCCGTGGTGCTCACCGTGGACCAGCCGACGTTCGCCGACCCGCAGGCCGCGGTCTGCTGGTCGGCGAGCCTGCAGACCGGGGTGCAGCGCAACGACCAGCTCAACCTGGGCACGCTCATCGGCCGCAGCACGGGCGAGCGGTTCACCCTGAGCTTCTCCGGGCGCGGCTTCGTCGTCGTGCAGCCGTCCGAGGAGCCCCCGGGCGGGATGATCGGCGGCACCGGCGGTGGACAGCAGGCCGGGGTCGGCGGCGCGCTGGGC
Organism: Rhodococcus aerolatus; assembly: GCF_054783215.1. Lineage (NCBI taxonomy): Bacteria > Bacillati > Actinomycetota > Actinomycetes > Mycobacteriales > Nocardiaceae > Rhodococcus > Rhodococcus aerolatus. The sequence continues at coordinate 205,412 of NZ_BAAGQZ010000044.1, forward strand.
GGTCTGCTCGGCCGCTGACCGGGACCGGCCCGCTCCGGGGGCGCCATCCCTTCCCGAGCCCGCCGGCCCCCGGCTACCGTCGTCGCGTGACGGGGGCACGCTCGGTGGCGGCTCGGCTGCTGCGCGCGCTCGGCGGGGTGCGCGCGGTGGCGGCCCTCCCCGTGCCCGGGCGCGCCGCCGCGCCGGGACCTGCCGTCCCGCCCGCCGCGCCGGACGAGGTCGTCGCCCTGCGGGTGCTGCACGGGGTGACCCAGCGGGTGCACGCGAGCCTCGACCTGTCCGACACCCTCGACGCCGTCGCCCGGGGCGTGCTCGAGGCCACCTGCTTCGGCGTGGTCGTGATCAACCTGCGGCGGGAGACCGGTGACTTCGAGGTCGTCTCCGTCGAGGGGCACCCCGGTGCGCGGGAGGAGCTGCTGGGGATGGTCGAGCCCGAGGAACAGTGGTCGCGCGTGCTGCAGCGCGCCGAGCACTGGGGGGCGCTGCGGTTCCTCGACCACACGCTGGCGGGGGTCGACGGCGACACCATGCTCTCCTGGGTCCCCGACGCGCCCGCGGTCGACCAGGACGGCGCCTGGCACCCGATGGACGCGTTGTTCGCCCCGCTGACCACGTCCACCGGGGTGCTGGTGGGCGCGCTCAGCGTCGACCTTCCGGAGGGTGGGCGCCGTCCCACGTGGGCCCAGTGCGAGGTGCTCGAGCTGTTCGCCGAGCACGCCACCCTCGCCATCGAGCACGCCCGGATGACGGCCGCGCTGCAGGCCAGCCGGGACGACATGGCGCACGCGGCGCACCACGACCCGCTGACCGGGCTGGCCAACCGGGCCCTGCTCATGGAGCGCGGCGCGGAGGTGGTGGCCCAGGGTGGCGGGCTCGGGGTGCTGGTGCTCGACCTCGACGGGTTCAAGGCCGTCAACGACACCGCCGGGCACCTGGCGGGCGACGAGGTGCTGCGGGTGCTGGCGGCCCGCATGCGGTCCTGCGTGCGCGGCTCGGACCTGGTGGCGCGGGCGGGCGGGGACGAGTTCGTCGTCGTCGTGCCGCTGCACGGTGGGGCGGGCGCGGAGGTGACCGACGACCTGGCGGAGCGGATGCGCCGGGCGTGCGCCGAGCCGGTGGTGGGCCGGCTCGGCCGCCACCAGGTGGGGGTCAGCGTGGGGGTGGCGCTCTCCGCGTACCCCACGTCGTTCGAGGACGTCCTCGCCGTGGCGGACGCGGAGATGTTCGCCGAGAAGCGGGCCGCGCGCCGCGCCCAGGCGTGACGGCGGCTCCCCGCCGGAGCGGTCGGGCCGGTGCTGTCGAGGACGGGCCGCCCCGTTCGTCTCGGAGGTGGAGCGCCCCGGACCCGCCGGGACGCCGGCAGACCAGGAGGTCACCATGTCCCAGTACCTGCTCAGCGTCGTCACGCCGACCGACGGCACGCCCCCGTCGCCCGCCGAGCTCGACGAGATCATGACCCGGGTCGCCGCGCTGCAGGCCGACCAGCGGGCCGCCGGGGTGTGGGTGTTCTCCGGCGGCCTCGACGCGCCGGCCACCGCGACGACGGTGCGGCCCGGCGGGGGCGCGGGTGACGACGAGGTGCTCCTCGTCGACGGGCCGTTCGCCGAGGGCAAGGAGTACCTCGGCGGGGTCACGGTGCTCGACGTCGCGGACCTCGACGCGGCGCTGGAGTGGGGGCGTCGGTCCGTGGCCGCGATCGGTCTGCCCGTCGAGGTGCGGCCGTTCGTCGGGTCGTGACGGGTCCGGCGGCGGGCAGCGTCGAGGCGGTGTTCCGGGAGCAGCACGGCCGTGCGGTGGCCGTGCTGACCCGGGCCCTCGGTGACCTCGACCTCGCCGAGGACGCCGTGGCCGAGGCGTTCACCGCCGCCGTGGCCACCTGGCCGCTGCGCGGGGTGCCGCCCAGCCCGGCCGGCTGGATCATCACCACCGCCCGGCACCGGGCGATCGACCGGCTGCGCCGCGAGGCGGTGGGCCGCGAGAAGCTGGCCGCGCTGACCCGGCTGCAGGCCGAGCCGGAGGCCCCGGAGGTGGGGGCCGTGCGCGACGACCAGCTGCGGCTGCTGTTCACCTGCTGCCACCCCGCGCTGGCCCCCGCCACCCGGGTGGCGCTGACGCTGCGGCTGGTGGCCGGGCTGAGCACGGCCGAGATCGCCCGCGCCTTCCTCGTCCCCGAGCCGACCGTGGCCCAGCGCATCTCCCGCGGCAAGGCGAAGATCCGGGGTGCCCGCATCCCCTTCCGCGTGCCGTCCGAGTCGGACCTGCCTGCCCGGCTGCGCTCGGTGCTGGCCGTGGTGTACCTGGTGCTCGCCGAGGGCCACACCGCGACCGGCGGACCCGAGCTGGCGCGGGCCGACCTCAGCGCGGAGGCGGTGCGGCTGGCCCGGGGGCTGCGGGAGCTGCTGCCCGACGAGCCAGAGGTGGCGGGCCTGCTCGCCCTGGCGCTGCTCACCGAGTCCCGCCGTCCGGCACGGGTGGTGGCCGGGCGCGGGGTGGCGCTGGCGGAGCAGGACCGGTCGCGGTGGCGCACCGAGCTGGTGGCCGAGGGCCAGGACCTGGTGCGCGAGTGCCTGCGCCGCGGCAGCCCGGGGCCCTACCAGGTGCAGGCGGCGATCGCGGCGGTGCACTCCGACGCCGCGTCGTCCGCCGGGACCGACTGGGCGCAGGTGGTCGCGCTCTACGACCAGCTGCTGGCCCTGACCCCCACTCCGGTGGTGGCCCTGAACCGGGCGGTCGCCGTCGCCGAGCGGGACGGTCCCGCCGCGGCGCTGGCCCTGGTCGACGAGCTCGAGCTGGACCGCTCCCCGGTGCTGCACGCGGTGCGGGCGGACCTGCTGCGCCGGCTGGGCCGGGACGGGGAGGCCCGGGACGAATACACGGCCGCTGCCGACCGGACCGGCAACGAGGTCGAGCGGGCGTGGTTGCTGGCCCGGCGGGCGGGTCTGGACGGGCGTTGACGCCTCCCGTTCCGGCTCGACACACTGCCCGGCATGGACGACCTGCCCACCGTCAGGCGCGCCGAGGCCGGGCTGCCCGGCACCCTCGAGCTCGGGGCGTTCTCGGTGTCCCTGCCCGTGGCGGACCTCGCCGCGTCCCGCGCCTTCTACGAGGCGATCGGGTTCGTCGTCACCGGTGGGGAGGCCGACGAGGGCTGGCTGGTGCTCACGAACGGCGCCGCCCGCATCGGGTTGTTCCAGGGGATGTTCGACCGCCCCATGCTGACCTTCACCCCGGGGCTCACCGGGCGCCGCGAGCGCCTCGAGGAGTTCACCGACGTCCGCGAGGTGCAGGCCCGGGTGCGCGCGGCCGGCGTCGAGGTGGCGGACCCGGTGGACGAGACGAGCACCGGGCCGGCGTCGATCATGCTGACCGACCCCGACGGCCACCCGGTGCTCATCGACCAGTTCTTCTAGGCCGGTCCCGACCCGAGACCGGCGCGGCTCAGACCAGCAGCTGGGACGCGGCGAGCTCGGCGTACAGCGACGACGACGCCAGCAGCTCGGTGTGCGTGCCCGCCCCGACCACCCGGCCGTCCTCGAGGACCACGATCTGGTCGGAGTCGACCACCGTGGAGAGCCGGTGGGCGACGATGAGCAGGGTCCGGCCGTCGGAGGCGGCGGTGTCGATGGCGTCGCGCAGCGACTGCTCGTTGCGGGCGTCGAGGCTGGCGGTGGGCTCGTCGAGCAGCATCAGCGCCGGGCGGGCCAGCAGCGTGCGGGCGATCGCGAGCCGCTGGCGCTCCCCGCCGGAGAGCAGCACCCCCTCCTCGCCGACCGGTGCCTCGAGCCCCAGCGGGGAGCGGCGCGACACCGAGCCGAGGTTGACGGCCTCGAGCACGGCCTGCTGCTCGGCCTCGGTGGCGTGCGGCGCGGCCAGCACGAGGTTCTCCCGCAGCGTGCCGGCGAGGACCGGCGAGTCCTGCTCGACGTAGCCGAGCCCGGCGCGCAGCGCGTCGCGGGCCACCTCGCGGACGTCCACACCGTCGACCAGCACCGCCCCGCCGGTGACGTCGTAGAACCGCTCGACCAGCGAGAGCACGGTGGACTTGCCCGCCCCCGAGGGCCCGACCAGCGCGACCCGCGCCCCCCGCGGCACCCGCAGGCTGACGTCGTGCAGCACCTGGGTGCCGTCGGCGTGGGTGAAGTCGACGTGGCGCAGCTCCAGGGCCGGCGCGCCGGCCGGCGCGGTGGCCCCGGTGACGACGTCGTGGTCGGTCTCCGACGGCAGGGTGCGCAGCTCCTCGATGCGGGCCAGGGCGCCGAGGCCGGTCTGCAGCTGCGTCCAGCTCTGCGCGAGGCGGGCCAGCGGGAAGATGAGCAGGAACAGGTAGAGCACGAACGCGACGAGCTCCCCGACGGTGATGACCCCGGACGCGACGCGCGCGCCGCCGATGCCGAGCACGGCCAGGAACGAGCCCTGGGTCGCGATGGTGGTCGCCGGCTGCACCAGCGCCTGCACCTTCGCGGTGGAGACGCCGACGGTGTAGGCCTCGCGGGCCGCGACGTTCACCCCCTCGGCCTCGTGGTCGGTGGCCCCGCTGGCGCGGATGGTGCGCACGGCGGACAGGGAGCGCTCCACCGCCGAGGTCATCTCCCCCACCCGCACCTGGGTGAGCTTGGACAGGTACCGGATGCGCTTGGACGCGACGACGATGGTGACGAACCCGAGCACCACGGCGGTCATGGTCACCGCGAGCAGCACCACGTCGGTGACGGCCATGAGCACCACCGCACCGATGACGACGAGGACGTTCGCGACCGCGTCGACGAGGCCGGAGGTGATGACGGCGCGCAGCAGCGTGGTGTCGGTGCCGATGCGCGACATGAGGTCACCCGTGCGGCGCTGGTCGTACTCGATGACGGGCAGGGCCAGCAGCCGCTGGGCGAGGGTGCGCCGGGTGGAGAGGACGACGCCCTCGGCGGTGCGGGCGAGCAGGAACGACTGCACCGCGCTGAGTGCGGCGCCGACGACGAGGACGGCGGCGAGCAGCCCCGCGAGGCCGCCGGCGGGGCTGCTCTGCTGCACCGCGGCGATGACCCGGCTGACCAGCAGGGGCTGGGCCAGCGAGGTGCCCGCCGTGACCAGCGACAGCAGCGCGACGACGACCAGCGCGGTGCGGTGCTCGCGCAGGTAGGGCAGCAGCTGGCGCAGGCCGGCGTCGCGGGGGGTGCTGGGTGCGGTCACGCGGTCAAGTCTGCGGTGGGGACGACGGGGCCGCGCGGCGCGCCCGTCGGACCCCGTGCCCAGGGCGTCGCCAGGGGTCCGACAGGTCTCAGACCGGCGCGGAGAGCACCACCCGCACCCCGGTCAGCGCGTACCCACCCCGGTCGAAGGCCGCGGCCATCGGCGCGTTCGTGGTGTCGGTGGTCCCCGTGATGCGCTCGGCGCCCTGGCTCGCGTGCTGCCGGGTGATCTCGGCGAGCAGCTCGTCGACGTGACCCCGACCGCGGCGCTCCGGCACCACGCCGAGGTAGCTGACGCTGGCGTCGTAGGCGCTGCGGGACGGGACGACGAGCCCGACGAGCGCGCCGTCGGCGTCCCGCGCCAGCCGCCATCAGCTCCGCCTCCCCGGCAGGCCGGCGTAGAAGGCGAGGTCGTCGCGTGCCTGCGCCTCGGGCCCCAGCACGGCCACGGTGCGCACGGTCAGGTCGTCCAGGCTGCCCACCGCCACCTGCGCCAGCACGTCGAGCACCACGTCGTCGTCGGGCTCCGGGGTGAAGGTCAGCCGGGACGACGGTGCGGGCACACCCCGGTCCGCGGTCCAGGTGAACGAGAGCCGCTCGAGGCGGTGGCTCAGGCCCGCCCGCCGCGCCGCCGCCTCCCGCCACGCCAGTGCTGCGACGGCCGCGGGGTCGTCCCGCCACCCGGGCGCGACGTCGACCTCGAGGTCCGGGGTGCACCCGAGCGCCTCGTGCCCCGCCCGCAGCAGCGCCGCGGCCACCTCGACCCGGTCGCCGTCGACCCGCAGGCAGTCCAGCGCGGACGGTGACGTCGCCCCGGGCCGGCCCCACCACACCGCCCGACCCACCACGGCGTCCCCGTCGACGGCGAGCCACGTCCACGCCGGCCGGTACGAGCCGGTGTCCAGCTCGCGCCGGTACCGGTCGGCGTCCACCCCGCCGACGGGCTCGCGGCCGGCGACGCCGAGCACGGCGTCGAGGTCGGCGGGGGAGGACGCACGCACGACGGTCATCCCCGCAGCCTGTCGGTCGCCGCGCGCGACGGCCACCCCGTCACCGGGGCGAGCCGACGAGGGGACTTGAACCCCTAACCGCCCGATTACAAGTCGGGTGCGCTACCAGTTGCGCCACGTCGGCCTGCGCCGGGCTCGGCCCGCCGCACCCGGGAGCCTAGAGCGATACCGTCGCCGCCATGAGCACCTCGGAGATCGCCACCGTCCTGGCCTGGCACGACGCCCTCAACGACCGCGACGTGGACACGCTGCTCGACCTCTGCACCGACGACGTCGACCTCGGCGGGGCGGACGCCTCGCTGCAGGGCAAGACCGCGGTGCGACGCTGGGCCGAGGGCCTCGGCGCCACGCTCACCGTCGGCCGCACCTACTACCGTGACGGCATCGTCGTGGCCGAGGCGGAGCTGGCCACGCCCTCCGAGCCGGCCACCACCACGGTGGCCACGGCGTTCCGGGTGGTCCACGACCGGGTCGCCACGATCTTCCGCCACGACAGCCTCGCCGAGGCCCTCGAGCAGACCGCCATGACCGAGTCCGACGAGTGGACCGGCTAGCCGGGGATGAGGCCGCTGCGGTACTCCATCAACGTCACCCTCGACGGCTGCTGCCACCACGAGGCGGGCCTCCCGCCGGACGAGGAGTCGATGCGCTACTGGGGCGAGGAGATGGCGCGCGCCGACGCCCTGCTCCTGGGCCGGGTGACCTACGAGATGATGGAGCAGGCGTGGCGCCGCCCGGCGTCGGGCACCTGGCCCGGCTGGATGGACGAGTGGGAGGTCCCGTTCGCCGAGGCCATCGACCGGGCGCCGAAGCACGTCGTGTCCGGCACGCTCACCACCGTCGACTGGAACGCCGAGCTGGTGCGGGGCGACCTCGGCGAGGCGGTCCGACGGCTGAAGCAGGAGCCCGGCGACGGGTTGTGGGTGGGCGGGGTGACGCTGCCCCGGGCGCTGGCGGACCTGGACCTGATCGACGAGTACGAGCTCGTCGTGCAGCCGGTTCTGGCCGGGCACGGGCCGCGGCTGCTGGACGGTCTGCGCGAGCGCGTAGCCCTCGAGCTCGTCGACCGGCGGACGTTCGCCTCGGGCGCGACCGCCCTGCGCTTCCGCCCCGTCCGCCCCGCGTGACCGCACCGAGGATCACCACTGGAGCGCCAATGGCGTTCATCCCGCGTTGATGACGACCACCGGCACTCCAGTGGCGGGGGCTACCGGGAGGTGAGCACGTCCAGGCCGTCGCCCTTGAGGCCGTCGAGCACGACGCCCTTCCGCCCCGTCATGGCCATGACCAGCAGGATGAGCGGCCCGACGACCTCCTCGGACCCCGTGCCGTGCGACCAGTCCGCGTCCGTCGCCCGCAGCGCCAGGCCGTCGATGCGCTTCCTGGCCCCCGTCAGCGCGTTCGAGCCGGCGTAGAAGTCGGCCACCCGCACCACGTCGGCCACCGCGTACTCGTGCGCCATGCCCAGCGGCAGCCGGATGTCGGTGCCGTGCACGATGATCTCGCCCAGCCACGCGTCGACCGGCCCCGGAGGCGCGTCCTGCGAGACGGCCAGGTCCTTCAGCTCGCCGAGCAGCTCGCTGTGGTGCCGCGCGCCCTCCCTGCGGGCCGCCTTGTCGGAGAACCGGGAGAACTTGCCGAACGCGGTCGCCATGCCCACCGCGAACTTCGGGGGCGTCAGCTTCGCGGTGGCCACCACGTGCCCGAGCACCACCCGGTTGCTCCAGCCCGCGCACAGCGACTCGTGGTCCCACTTCGACCCGTGCACGTCGGCCAGGTCCTCGGCCAGCGCCAGGCGCTCGTAGGCGATGCTCGGCCAGGGACTCGTCGGCGCCACGGGACAGCCTTCCTCACGGGCACCGGCCCGGGACCCCGGCGGCCCCGGCGCAGGTGCGGCCCCATGGGTACCCCGCGCGGTGACCGGGCACAAGACGAGCCGCCGCCGTCACGTGCGTCACCCTCGTGGCACGGTCCTGGACACACCTGGATCATGGGTCGCGGCCCTCGAGCCACCACAGACACCGGGTGCGCGCAACTCGAGCGCGCGCCGCGAGCGAAGGAGTGAGAGCCGATGACGGACCGCAGTCCCAGCCGGGGCAGCGTCGAGCAGTGGGCGGCCGCCGCCCGCCGCGCGCGACCCCGCGGGCGCGGTCCCCAGGGTGGCCCCGCCACGCCCCCGGCCGGCGCCGCGTCCCCGTCGGGGATGATCCCCGCCGCCCCGTTCGCGGTGCGCCCCGACGAGCGGCTGGCCGACGACGCCCACGTCACCCAGGTGCTCGAGCTGGGCCTGCGCGTCGGGGAGGTGCTGCTCTCCTCGGGCACCGGCTCGAGCGACTGCATCGCCGGCATCGTGGCGGTGTGCGGGGCCTACGGCCTGCCCCACGTCGAGGTCGACGTCACCTTCACCTGCATCACCGTCAGCGCGCACCGCGGCCTGCAGCACACCCCGGTGAGCGCGATGCGCGTCGTGCGCTACCGGTCCATGGACTACACCCGCCTCGCCGAGGTCGACCGGCTGGTCCGCAGCTCGCAGCTGGGCCACCTCTCCCCCGCCGAGGCCCACGCCGAGCTCGACCGCCTCACCCGCGCCCCGCACCCCTACCCCCGTCGGGTCGCCACCCTCGCCTGGGCCACGATGGCCGCGGCCGTCTCCGTGCTGCTCGGCGGCGGCGTGCTCGTGGCGGTCGTCGCGTTCCTCACCACCGGCGCGATCGACCGGGTCGGCCGGGTCGTCAACCGCACCGGCCTGCCGTTCTTCTTCGTGCGCGTGCTGGGCGCGTTCATCGCCACGGTCCCGGCGGCGCTGCTCTACGCGGTGCAGGACCGCATCGGCGTCGACGTCGCGCCGTCGCAGATCGTCGGGGCCGGCATCATCGTGCTGCTCTCGGGGCTGTCGCTGGTCGGCTCCGTGCAGGACGCCATCACCGGCTCGCTGGTCACCGCGGCGGGCCGCTTCCTCGAGGTCGTCGTGCTGACCGCGGGCATCATCGTCGGCATCGCGCTGGCCCTGAAGCTGGCCTCCGGCCTCGGCATCGAGCTGCCCGCGCTGGGGACGGCTCCGCAGTCGTTCGCCCGGCTGCCCGTGCAGGTGGTGGCCGCCGCCGCGGCCGCCGCGGCCTTTTCCCTGGCCAGCTACGCCGAGCGCAAGGCCGTGCTCTCCGCGGCCGTCGCGGGCGGCGCCGGGTACCTGCTCTACGGCCTGGGCACCCGCTTCGGCGTCGGCATCGTGCTCTCCACCGCCGTGGCCGCCCTCGTGGTCGGCCTCGCCGGTGGCGTGATCTCCCGGCGGACCCGCATCCCGCCCCTGGTCATCGCCGTCGCCGGCATCACCCCGCTGCTCCCCGGTGGTGCGATCTACCGGGCGATGTACGCGCTGACCAGCAACGACCTGGCCACCGGCTCCGCCGAGCTGGCGGGCGCGCTGGCCACGGCGGCGGCGCTGGCCTCCGGCGTCGTCCTGGGCGAGTGGTTCGCCCTGCCCGTGCGCCAGGGCCTGAGCCGCCTGGAGCGCCGGGTCACCGGCCCGCCCCTCGCCGGACCGGCCGACGTCCGACCCGGGGGGTCCTGAGCACCTCCAGCCCGGTTCGTGTTGTCCACGACCCACCGCCACTCCTAAGGTGATCTTGCGGGCTGTGACGCCGTTCACAACGGACGGGTCGGGCCGCGCAGCACCCCGGGGAGGTGGCATGACGAACGTCGCACGGCTGCACTACGACGGCGGCCACGAGTGGCAGTGGCAGCAGCTCGGAGCCTGCCGCGGGGTGGAGGAGGCGCGCTTCTTCCACCCCGAGAACGAGCGCGGCTCGGACCGCGAGCGCCGCGAGGCGGGCGCCAAGCGCGTCTGCGCCGGCTGCGAGGTGCTCGAGCGCTGCCGCGAGCACGCCCTGGCCGTCCGCGAGCCCTACGGGGTGTGGGGCGGGCTCGGCGAGGGCGAGCGGCGCCACATCCTCACCGAGCGGCGCCGGCTGGGCCCCCGCACGCTCGGCGGCGACGACTAGGACGGGCGGGGCCGGGCCGGCCCCGCCCCCAGGCTGAGAACTCCCTGGGAAAGCCGCTCGGGCGTCCGGTGCGGGCCCCGGGGTGGGGCACACTGACCACCACCGACGACCCCCAGGACCGTCGACCCAGCACCGAGGAGCGTGGCCCGTGGCCGACTCACAAGCCCCCGACCCCGACGAGGTCGAGGCGGTCAACAACGAGACCGCCCGCAAGGCGCAGCGCGTCGTCGCCGCCTACGCGACCGACGCCGACGAGTGCCGGATGCTGCTCGACATGCTCGGCATCTCCCCCCTCACCGCTGCCTGACCGCGCACGGCCCGGGCGCCGCCTCGCCGTCCGGTGCGGCCCCCCGGCGGCGCACTAGGGTCGGGGTTGATCACCGCCCCCCAGCAGCGAGGTGCCCGCTCGTGCCCGATGCAGTACCTGCACCCCCGGCCGACGGCGCGGACTTCGTCGTCGTCGCCAACCGGCTGCCCGTCGACCTCGAGCGGCTGCCCGACGGCGGGACCCGCTGGAAGCGCAGCCCCGGCGGCCTGGTGACCGCGCTGGAGCCCATCCTGCAGGCCGAGGCCGGCGCCTGGGTGGGCTGGCCCGGGGTTCCCGACGTCGAGGGCGACGAGCTGGACCCGTTCGAGTCCGACGGCATCACCCTGCACCCCGTCCCGCTCTCCGCCGACGAGGTCGAGGACTACTACGAGGGCTTCTCCAACGGCACCCTGTGGCCGCTGTACCACGACGTCGTCGCGACCCCGGCGTTCCACCGGCACTGGTGGAACGCCTACGTCACCGTCAACCGCCGCTTCGCCGAGCACACCGCCCGGGTCGCCGCCCGCGGCGCCACCGTGTGGGTGCAGGACTACCAGCTCCAGCTCGTGCCGCGGTACCTGCGCGAGCTGCGCCCCGACCTGACGATCGGGTTCTTCCTGCACATCCCGTTCCCCCCGGTCGAGCTGTTCATGCAGCTGCCGTGGCGCACCGAGATCGTCGAGGGCCTGCTCGGCGCCGACCTCATCGGGTTCCACCTGCCCGGCGGGGCGCAGAACTTCCTCTACCTGTCCCGCCGCCTGGCCGGCCAGCCCGCCAGCCGCGCGGCGGTCGGGGTGCGCTCCAAGCCGGGCACGGTGCAGGTCGACGACCGCACCGTGCGGGTGGGCGCGTTCCCCATCTCCATCGACTCCGCCGGGCTCGACGCGCTGGCCCGCTCCGAGGCCGTGCAGCAGCGTGCGAGGGAGATCCGCGAAGAGCTGGGCAACCCGGCCCGGATCATGCTGGGCGTCGACCGGCTCGACTACACCAAGGGCATCGACGTCCGGCTCTACGCGCTCGGGGAGCTGCTCACCGAGGGCCGCGTGGCGCCGGAGGACACGGTGCTCATCCAGCTGGCCACCCCCAGCCGGGAGCGGGTGGACCACTACATCCGCATGCGCGAGGGCATCGAGCGCGCGGTGGGCCGGATCAACGGCGAGCACGGCAGCTTCGCCCGGCCGGTCGTGAACTACCTGCACCAGCCGGTGCCCAAGGACGAGCTGGCCGCCTTCTACGTCGCCGCGGACGTCATGCTCGTGACCCCGGTGCGCGACGGGATGAACCTGGTGGCCAAGGAGTACGTGGCCTGCCGCGCCGACAACGGCGGGGCGCTGGTGCTCAGCGAGTTCGCCGGGGCCGCCGCCGAGCTGCGCCAGGCCTACCTGGTCAACCCGCACGACCTCGACGGGGTCAAGGACGCGATGATCAGCGCGCTGGAGCAGGAGCCCGAGGAGGGCCGGCGCCGGATGAAGGCGATGCGCCGCCAGGTGATGACCCACGACGTGGACCGCTGGGCCCGCTCGTTCCTCGACGCGCTCGACCCGCAGCTCGCCGAGGACGCGGCCTCCTAGCCCTCCCGGGGGCAGACAGCAGGCTTCCAACCCCCCGGACGTTCCTGGGAGGGCGGGAAGCCTGCTACCTGCCGGTGGGGACCGTCAGTCGGGGATCATGTCGAACGTGTCGGGGTTGGGGCCGGTGCGGCCGTCCTCGCCCTGGTCCAGACCCTCGATGGCGCTCATGTCGGCGTCGGTCAGCGAGATGTCGAAGATGTCGAAGTTCTCGCGGACGCGCTCCGGCGTCGTCGACTTCGGGAAGATGATGTCGCCCCGCTTCAGGTGCCAGGCCAGGGTGACCTGCGCGGTCGACTTGCCCACGCGCTCGGCGATCTGCGTCAGCGTCGGGTCGTCGAGCACCTTGCCCTGCGCGATCGGGGACCACGCCTCGGTGGCGATGCCGTGCTCGGAGCCGTAGCTGCGCACCGCGTCGTTGTGGAAGTAGGGGTGCACCTCCACCTGGTTCACGGCGGGGACCAGGTCGGTCTCCTTCGCGAGGCGCTCGAGGTGCTCGACCTGGAAGTTGGACACGCCCGCGGCGGCGAGCTTGCCGGAGCGGTACGCCTCGGCCAGCACGTTCCAGGTGGAGACGTAGTCGCCGTCGTACTTCGTCGGCAGCGGCCAGTGGATGAGGAACAGGTCGAGCTGCTCGAGGCCCAGCTTCTGCAGCGACTCGTCCAGCGCGGCCCGGGCCTTGTCCGGCTCGTGGAAGCCGTTGTTCAGCTTCGAGGTGATGAACAGCTCGGAGCGGTCGAGCCCGGAAGCGGCGATGGCCTTGCCGACCTCGGCCTCGTTGCCGTACATCTGCGCGGTGTCGATGTGGCGGTAGCCGGCCTCGAAAGCGGTGAGCACGGCCTTCTCGGTGTCGGACGGGTCGATCTGGAACACGCCGAACCCGAGCTGCGGGATGGTCGTGCCGGAGTTGAGGCTGACGGTGGGGACTGCCATGGGGTGTTGCGTCCTCTCGATCGGGGTCCTGGTGAGCCGCTGCGGACGGCGACGCGGTGCGTCGCGGCGCGCGGTCGTACCCAGGGGAACCGGTGGGCCGGGGGGCTTTGTTCCGCCCCCGGTGATCCGAACGTAGGACGACCGTGCGGCTGCCGCCCGACGACGGCCGACCCCGCTACGGTCAACGGTGATGACCGCCGTCGGGAGTGCCGGGTTCGTCCTGGTCGCCAACCGGCTGCCCGTCGACCTGGTGCCGGGCGAGGACGGCACGACCACGTGGCGGCGCACCCCCGGCGGCATGGTCAACGCGCTCGAGCCGGTGCTGCGGGCGCGGGACGGCGCGTGGGTCGGCTGGGACGGCAGCGTCGACGGCACCGCCGAGCCGCAGCTGGTCGAGGGCCTGCGGCTGCACCCGGTGCCCTTCTCGCAGGCCGACGTCGACGACCACTGGGAGGGCTTCGCCAACACCACGCTGTGGCCGCTCTACCACGACGCGATCCACGCCCCCGAGTTCCGCAGGCACTTCTGGCACGGCCACGTCGAGGTGAACCGACGCTTCGCCGAGGCCACCGCCGCGGTCGCCGCGCCGGGCGCCACGGTGTGGGTGCAGGACTACCAGCTGCAGCTGGTGCCCAAGATGCTGCGGATGCTGCGGCCCGACCTGGTCATCGGCTTCTTCCTGCACATCCCCTTCCCCCCGGTCGAGCTGTTCCTGCAGCTGCCGTGGCGCACCGAGGTCGTCGAGGGGCTGCTGGGGGCGGACCTGGTCGGCTTCCAGCTGCCCGAGGGCGCCCGGAACTTCCTGCAGCTCGCCGCCCGGCTGACCGGGCACCAGGCCACCACCCGCGGGGTGGGCGTGCGCTCCCGGCCCGGGGTGGTGCGGGTGGGGTTCCGCAGCGTGCGGGTGGGCGCCTTCCCCATCTCCGTCGACGTCGCCGCGCTCGACGCGATGACCACCGACCCGGGCGTGCGGGCCCGCGCCCGGCAGATCCGCCACGAGCTGGGCGACCCGCGCACGCTGCTCCTGGGCGTGGACCGGCTCGACTACACCAAGGGCCTCGGGGTGCGGCTCACCGCGCTGGAGGAGCTGCTGCGCTCCGGCCGGCTCGACCCGGCCACCACCACCGTCGTGCAGCTCACCACCCCCAGCCGGGAGCGCGTCGAGGCCTACGCCCGCACCCGGGAGGAGACCGAGCGCCACGTCGCCAGCATCAACGGCGAGCTCGGCACCGTCACCCGCACCGTGGTGCACCACGTGCACCGCACCGTGCCCCGCGCCGAGCTGGTCGCCTTCCTGCTCGCCGCCGACGTCATGCTCGTCACCGCCCTGCGCGACGGGATGAACCTGGTCGCGAAGGAGTTCGTCGCCGCCCGGGCCGACCTGGGCGGCGCGCTGGTGCTCAGCGAGTTCGCCGGGGCCGCGACCGAGCTGGCGGGCGCCCACCTGGTCAACCCGCACGACGTCGACGGCGTCGCCGACGCGGTGGTCGCAGCCGCCACCGAGCCCCGCCGGGCGGCGCGGGCCCGGATGCGCGGGCTGCACCGCCAGGTCCGCACCCACGACCTCGACGGCTGGGCCGCGGGCTTCCTCGCCACCCTGGCCGAGTCCGCCCCCGGGCCACGGCCCCACGACCCGGGTGCGGACTCGGGTGCGCCGGGAGGGGCCGCGGACGGGTCGTAGACTGCACCGCGGTCCTGCCACCGTCGGCGTGCCCGTCGGCCCCGCGTCGCCAGTGCTGGCCCCCAGCGCTGTCCCGCCCGTGCTGCCCCGCCCGGTCCGGGCCGACGCCCCACCCGTCCCGAGAGGGTCCCCGTGAGCGCCGAAGACCTGCCCCTCGAGCTGCGCCGTGCGCTGGTGGCCGTCGCCCGCGTGCCGCGCCTGCTCGTCGCCTCGGACTACGACGGGACGATGGCGCCGATCGTCGACGACCCCACCGCCGCGCGGCCGCTGCCCGAGTCGGTGCGCGCCATGCGCGGGCTGGCCACCCTGCCCGCCACCAGCGCCGCCGTCATCTCCGGGCGCGCGCTGCGCGACCTGGCCACGCTCTCGCGGCTGCCCAGCGAGGTGCAGCTCGTCGGCAGCCACGGCTCGGAGTTCGACGCCGGCTTCGTCACCTCGCTCGGTGACGCGGCCACCGAGCTGCTGCACTCCATCAGCGACGAGTGCCGGGCCATCGTGGGCGGCCGGTCCGGCGTCAGCCTGGAGCTCAAGCCCGCCAGCGTCGCGGTGCACCTGCGCAACGCCTCCGCCGACCTGGCCGCCGAGGTGGTCGATGCCGTCCGGCAGGGCCCCGCCGCCCGCGAGGGCGTGCAGGTGACGGAGGGCAAGGCGGTCATCGAGCTGGCCGTCATCTCCACCGACAAGGGCTACGCGCTGGACGTGCTGCGCCACTCCGACGGGGTGAGCGCCGCGGTGTTCCTGGGCGACGACGTCACCGACGAGAAGGCCTTCCGCCGGCTGCACGGGCCCGACCTGGGCATCAAGGTCGGCGACGGGACCTCCGAGGCGCTGTTCCGCGTGGGCTCGCCGCAGGACGTGGCGACCGTGCTGGCGTTCCTGCTCGAGGAGCGGCGCACCTGGCTGCTCGGCGAGGACGCCCCGCCCATCGAGCGGCTCACCATGCTCGCCAGCCCGGACCAGGTCGCGCTGCTGACCCCGGAGGCGTCGCTGTGCTGGCTGTGCCACCCCGGCCCCGACTCGGCCGCGGTGTTCGCCGAGCTGCTGGGCGGCCCGTCGGCCGGGCACTTCGCCGTCGGCCCGGTGCGCGAGGCGCTGCCGCTCTCGCAGCGCTACGTCGACTCCACCATGACCGTCGAGACCCGCTGGGCCAGCCTGCTCGTCACCGACTACCTGTGCCACGAGGTCGGCCCCGGGGAGACCCGGCTGACCCGGGTGGTCTCCGGGACGGCCGCGGCCCGCCTCACCTTCGCCCCCCGCCCGGAGTTCGGGCAGGTCTCGGTGCGCCTGGTCGCCGAGGCCGACGGGCTGCGCGTCATCGGCCACAACGACCCGGTGGTGCTGCGCTCCCCCGGCGTCACCTGGGAGATCGTCTCCGACGGGGTGCAGGAGTCGGCCACCGCCGTCGTCGAGCCCGCGCAGGGCGACGTGGTGCTCGAGCTGCGCTGCGGCACCGACGACCTCGGCCCGCACGCCGTGGCCGAGCCGGAGCGCCGGGCCCGCGCCGAGGCCTACTGGCACGACTGGGCCGCGGGGCTGGAGCTGCCCGGCCTCAAGCGCGACCTCGTCAAGCGATCGGCGCTCACCCTGCGCGGGCTGGTGCACGCCGAGTCCGGCGCCATCATGGCCGCGGCCACCACGTCGCTGCCCGAGGAGATCGGCGGGGTCCGCAACTGGGACTACCGCTACTGCTGGCTGCGCGACGCGGCGCTGACCGCGCAGGGGCTGGTGACCACCGGCTCGACCGCCGAGGCCGAGGGCTTCCTCGCCTGGGTGCACGGCGTGCTGGAGACGCTGCCGGGGCCGGAGCGGCTGCACCCGCTCTACACCCTGGCCGGGGGCGGGCTGCCGCCCGAGGCCGTCATCGACTCGCTGCCCGGCTACGCCGGCTCGCGGCCGGTGCGGGTGGGCAACGCGGCCAACCAGCAGGTGCAGCTCGACGTGTTCGGCCCCGTCGTCGACCTGGTGGCCACCCTGGCCGACGCCCGCGCCGCGGCCGGCGACCCGCAGCCGCTGCGCGACGAGGACTGGGACCTGGTGCAGGCCATGGTGTCCGCGGTCGACCGCCGCTGGGCCGAGCCGGACAACGGCATCTGGGAGATCCGCGGGGCGCCGCGGCACCACGTCTACTCCAAGGTGATGTGTTGGCTGACCGTCCAGCGTGGGCTGGAGCTGGCGGAGCGCTACGGCCGGGAGGCCGCGCTGGGCTGGCCGGTGCTGCGCGACGTCATCGCCCGGCAGGTCACCGAGCGCGGCTGGAGCGAGGACGCGCAGTCCTACACCGCCGCCTACGACGGCACCGACCTCGACGCCGCGACCCTGCACATCGGCCTGCACGGGCTGGTCGACCCGACGGACGAGCGCTTCGCCGCCACCGTCACCGCGACCGAGCGCGAGCTGCGCAGCGGGTCGACGGTGTACCGCTACCACCACGACGACGGCCTGCCCGGCGGCGAGGGCGGCTTCCACCTGTGCGCGGCGTGGCTGGTCGAGGCCTACCTGCTCACCGGGCGGCGCTCGCAGGCGGAGGCGCTGTTCGCCCAGATCGTCGACGCGGCGGGGCCGACGGGGCTGCTGGCCGAGGAGTACGACCCGGTGGCGGAGCGCTCGCTGGGCAACCACCCGCAGGCGTACTCCCACATCGGGCTCATCCGCTGCGCCCAGCTCCTCGCCGCCGACGCCGGCTGACCGCCCCTCGCGCAGGTAGCGGGCTTCCTGCGCACGACCCCCCCGGGGGTCGGCGACAGGTAGCCCGCGACATGCGAGTCAGAGGCCGGAGAACCAGGCCTGCTGCTCGACGGCGGGGCCCGTGGTGGTGCCCACGACCAGCTCGGTGGGGAGCACGGTGGTGCGGGGCTCGCCGGCCTGCGGCCGGGTGACCAGCAGCCGGCCGGCCTCGCGGCCCTTGTCCTCCACCGGCTGGCGCACGGTCGTCAGCCCGGACCGCAGGGCCTCGTCCACGCCGTCGAAGCCCGTCACCGACAGCCGCCCGGGCACGTCGAGGTGCCGCTCGCGCGCCTCGGCCAGCGCCCCGGCGGCGAGCACGTCGGTGGTGCAGACCAGCGCCGTCACCCCCGGGTCGGCGTCGAGGGCCTGCGCCGCGGCCGAGCGCCCGGCGCTCTCCAGGTGGTCGAAGCGCTCGACGACGCGCACCCCGCTCATGGGCACGCCCACCGTCTCCAAGGCGTCGGCCACCCCCAGCAGCCGCTCGCGCTGCACGTGGAAGGTCGCCCGCCGCCACCGCGCCTCGTCGACCAGCCCGTCGTGGCGGTCGCGGCCCAGCCGCATGCAGAGCACGGCGATGCGGCGGTGGCCCAGGCCCAGCAGGTGCTCGGTGATGCCGCGCATCGCCGCCCGGTCGTCCACCCCGACGCGGTCCACCCCGGGCACGTCGCGGGGCTGGTCGCACAGCACGGTGGGCACGGGCCGGTCGAGCACCGCCTGCAGGTTGGGGTCGTCCCCGGCCACGGAGTACACGACGAAGCCGTCGACGCCGGCCGAGCGGACCGCGGTGGAGACCTCGTCGGCGTCGCGGCTCGGGTGCGCGGGCACCAGCAGCAGGCCCTGCCCGGCGTCCTCGCACGCCTCGGACAGCCCGGCCAGGAACTGCACCGCCGCCGGGTCGCGGAACGCGTAGGTCAGCGCCTCGCTGAGCAGCAGGCCGACGGCGCCGGCGCGGCGGGTGCGCAGCGACCGGGCCACCGGGTCCGGGCCGGGGTAGCCGAGCCGCTTGGCCTCGGCCAGCACCCGCTCGCGCAGCGCCGGGGAGAGCTGGTCGGGCCGGTTGTAGGCGTTGGACACCGTCGTCCGCGACACCTTCAGCTCGGCGGCGAGGGAGGCGAGGGTGGCGGGCCGTCGGGACCCCGGTGGTCGTGCCATGCGCCCACGGTATCGGTCAAGGGGGGACAGGAGCCCTGGTGACGGCCCCGCCACCCCTCACCTGACGATGACAACGGTTTCCATTACAGTCTGAGCGGCCCCCGTCCCGACCCCAGGAGCGACCACCGTGACCCGCCCGACCCCCCGCCTCGCCGCGCTCGCCGCCACCGGCGCCGCCACCTGCCTCGTGCTCGCCGGCTGCGCCGGGGGCACCACCGCCGCCGACGCCCCCACCGGCACCCTCTCGGTGGTCGCCTCCACCGACGTGTGGGGCAGCGTCGCGCAGGCCGTCGCGTTCGGCCTCGGCGACCGTGTGCGGGTGAGCAGCATCGTCAGCGACCCGGGGGCCGACCCGCACTCCTACGAGGCCAGCCCGAGCGACGCCGCCGCCGTGGCCGACGCCGACCTCGTCGTGGTCAACGGCGGCGGGTACGACCCCTACGTCACCGACGTGCTGTCGAGCACCGGGTCCGGGGAGAAGGCCGTCGTCACCGCGACCGACGTCCACGCGGCCACCGGCACGGAGCCGACGGACGACAACGAGCACGTGTTCTACGACGTCGCCACCGTCAACGGGGTCGCCGCCCGCATCGCCGAGGAGCTGGGTCGGCTCGACCCCGCCGACGCGGGCACCTTCACCGCCAACGTCGCCCGCTTCACCGAGGGGTCCAAGCAGGTCGCGGCCACGACCGAGCGCATCCGGTCGCAGCGCAGCGGCACGCAGGTGGCCCAGACCGAGCCGGTCGCGCACTACCTCCTCGACGCCGCCGGGGTCGTCGACGCCACCCCCACCGACTTCCTGCGAGCGGTCGAGGACGAGACCGACCCGCCCGCGGCCGCCGTCGCGGCCACCACCGACCTGCTGTCCGCGAAGCGGGTCGCCGCCCTGGTCGACAACACCCAGACCGAGAGCCCGGTGACCGAGCGGGTCCGCAGCGCCGCGCAGTCGGCCGGCGTGCCCGTGGTGGGGGTGACCGAGACGCTGCCCGCCGGGACCGCCGGCTGGGTGGCGTGGATGAAGTCCCAGGTCGACGCCCTGGCCACGGCCCTCGGGGTCGACGTGAGCACCCAGCCGTGACCCGCCCCGCCGGGCGCAGCGGGGACCCGGTGCAGGTCCGCGGGGGCCGGCTCGACCTCGGTGAGCGCACCCTGTGGTCGCAGCTGGACCTGTCCGTCGCCCGCGGGGAGTTCCTCGCCGTGCTGGGGCCCAACGGCTCGGGCAAGACGAGCCTGCTCAAGGTGCTGCTGGGCCAGCTGGGGCTCTCCGCGGGCACGGCCGAGGTCGTCGGGCGCGCCGCCCGCGCCGGCACCCCGGGGGTGGGTTACGTCCCGCAGCAGAAGGCGATCGACGAGGGGCTCACCCTGCGCGGCCGCGACCTGGTCGGCTTCGGCCTCGACGGGCACCGCTGGGGTCCCGGCCTGCGCGGCCGCGGCCGGCGCCGCGCCGACGTCGACGCCGCGCTGGCCTCGGTCGGGGCCACCCACCTGGCCGACGCCCCCGTCGGTCGGCTCTCCGGCGGCGAGCAGCAGCGGCTGCGCGTGGCGCAGGCCCTGGTCGGCTCCCCCGAGGTGCTGCTCTGCGACGAGCCGCTGCTCAGCCTCGACCTGGCCCACCAGCAGACCGTGGCCGGGCTCATCGACGCCCGCCGCCGGGAGGCCGGCACCGCCGTCCTCTTCGTCACCCACGAGATCAACCCGGTCCTGCCGCTGGTGGACCGGGTGCTCTACCTCGTCGACGGCCGCTTCCGCATCGGCCCGCCCGAGGAGGTGATGACCACCGAGGTGCTCACCGACCTCTACCGCGCCCCGGTCGACGTGCTGCGCGTCCGCGGCCGGCTCGTGGTCGTCGGCAGCGGGGACGCGGCCGACGCGGTGGGCACCCCGCTCGGCGAGCACTGCCACGCCGCCCCGCACGCCCCCGGGGCCGGGCTCGCCGGACGGGTCTCGTGAGCAGCCTGCTGCTGGCCGCGGACACCCCGACGGCCGGGGACAAGCTGGGCCAGCTGTTCTCCCAGGTGACCGACGTCGCCACCACCGCCGACCTGCTCGGCCGCGGGTTCGTCCAGCAGGCGCTGCTGGCGGCCGCGCTGCTGGGCCTGCTGGCCGGCGCCCTGGGTCCGATCATCGTGAGCAGGCAGATGTCCTTCGCCGTCCACGGCACCTCCGAGCTCTCGCTGACCGGGGCCTCGGCGGCGCTGCTGGTCGGCGTCGGCGTGGGCACCGGCGCCATCCTCGGCTCGGTGCTGGCCGCGGTGCTGTTCGGCCTGCTGGGCTCGCGGGCCCGGGAGCGCGACTCCGTCATCGGCGCGGTGATGAGCTTCGGCCTCGGGCTGTCGGTGCTGTTCCTGTGGCTCTACCCGGGCCGGGCGTCGAACAAGTTCTCCCTGCTCGTCGGCCAGATCGTCGGGGTCGACTCCGGCGGGCTGACCCTGCTGGCGTGGCTCTCGGCCGCCGTCGTCGTGGTCCTCGTCCTCATCCACCGGCCGCTGCTGTTCGCCAGCTCCGACCCCGACGTCGCGGTGGCCCGCGGGGTGCCGGTGCGGGCGCTGAGCATCGTCTTCGCCGTCCTCGTCGGGGTCGCCGCCGCCCTCGGCGTGCAGATCGTCGGGGCGCTGCTGGTGCTCTCGCTGCTCATCACCCCGGCCGCGGCCGCCGCGCGGGTGACGGCCAGCCCGTGGCGCGCGACCGTGCTGGCGGTGCTCTTCGCGGAGGTCTCGGTGGTCGGCGGCATCGTGCTGTCCCTGGCCCCGGGGGTGCCCGTCTCGACGTTCGTCACCGCCATCTCGTTCGCCATCTACCTCGTCTGCCGGGGGGTCGGCGCGGTCCGCGCGCGCTCCGGGGACGGCCGCGGGGTCCCCGGGGCGGGCCGTCGGGTGCCGGAGGCCGTCGGGCCGTGAGGGTGCCCGCTGCGTCCGGTTCGCCCGCGGGGCCGCTGTGGTCTCTGGCACCATCGGCACGGTGATGACCCGTCGAGCGTCCCGCCCCCTCGTCCTCGCCGCCGGCGCCGTGCTGGCCCTGACCGCCGCGTGCGGCGGGTCCGACGAGGCGAGCTCGACGGCGGCGACCACCTCCGGCAGCACCGCCCCGTCGTCGAGCGGTGCGTCGAGCGCGTCGGCGACCCCGACCTCGAGCGCGCCGCCCACCTCGGGCGCACCGTCCTCCGGCGCGGGCGCACCCAGCGGGTCGGTCGGCGCCGCCACCCCGCCGCCGGCCCCCGGGCTGACGATCCCGCCGGGCCTGCCGACCACGGGCGGCGACGGCGGCACGGCCCCGGGCGCCACCGACCCCGGCAGCGTCCCGCAGATCGCCGAGGTGGACCCGGCCAAGGGCCAGTCGTTCCTCGACGCGCTGCACGCGGGCGGCATCCCGGCCGGGCCCGCCGACGTGTTCATCGGGCAGTACGCGCCCGTCATCTGTGCGTCGCTGGCCGACGGGGCGAGCCCGGACGAGGTGCGCAGCCAGCTCCTCGGCGTCGGCGAGCTCTACCGCTCCATCTCCCCGCTCAGCGCGGAGCAGGTGGCCGACGTGATGCTCAGCTCGGCGCAGCGCACCTACTGCTAGCAGGCTCCCCGCTGGCCAGCCGCGTCGGCTCAGCCCAGGCGGCGCAGCCGGGCGACCTCGGCCAGCACGACCCCGGCGGCCACCGAGGCGTTGAGGCTCTCGACCGGCCCCGCCATGGGGATGCCGACGGTGGTGTCGCAGGTCTCGGCGACGAGGCGGGACAGGCCCTTGCCCTCCGAGCCGACGACCACCACGAGCGGTCCGGTGGCCAGGCCCGTCGCGGCCAGGTCGTCGGTGGTGGTGGGGCCGGCCGCGTCGAGCCCGACGACCTGCAGCCCGGCCGCGGCGTAGTCCTTGAGCGCCCGCGTCAGGTTCACCGCCCGGGCCACCGGGAGCCGCGCGGCGGTGCCCGCGCTGGTGCGCCACGCGACGGCGGAGACGCTCGCGCTGCGCCGCTGCGGGATCAGCACGCCGTGCCCGCCGAAGGCCGACACCGAGCGGATGACGGCCCCGAGGTTGCGGGGGTCGGTGATGTTGTCCAGCGCGACCACCAGCGGGGCGGTGCCGGAGCGTCGCGCCCGGGACAGCAGGTCGTCCGGGTGGGCGTAGGTGTAGGCCGGGACCTGCAGCGCCACGCCCTGGTGCATCTTGTTGGCGCTCATGCGGTCGAGGTCGGTGCGGGGCACCTCGAGGATGGCGATGGAGTGCTCCGAGGCGTACCGGACGGCCTCGTCGAGCCGCTCGTCGGACTCGGTGCCGACGGCGACGTAGAGCGCCGTGGCGGGCACCCCGGCGCGCAGGCACTCCACGACGGGGTTGCGGCCCAGCACCACCTCCGGGCCCTCGGCCGCCTTCGCCCCGGCGGGCCGGCTGCTGCGCGTGGGCGCGCCCGAGCCCGCGGCGGCCTTGCGGGCCCGCTTTGCCGCCGGGTGGTAGGTGCGCTGCTCCTTGGGCGGGGTCGCGCCCCGCGCCTCGAGCCCGCGGCGCCGCACCCCTCCCGAGCCGACGACCGGACCCTTCTTGGTCGTCGCCTTGCGGACCGCGCCGCGCCTGCGTGAGTTGCCGGCCATGAGCTATCCGTCCGTCGGGGTGACGGTCCACTCCGGACCGTCGGGGGTGTCGGTGATGTCGATGCCCGCCGCGGACAACCGGTCCCGCACGGCGTCGGCCGTCGCGAAGTCCTTCACCGCGCGGGCGGCGGCCCGCTCCTCGAGCTGGGCGGCCACCAGCGCGGCCAGCGCGTCGTGCTCGGCGCCGTGGTCACCGGCGCCCGCCCACGGGGCGGCGAGCGGGTCGAGGCCGAGCACGTCGAGCATCGCCCGCACGCTGCCCGCCGCCCCCAGCGCGGCGGCGTGCTCGCCCGCCTCGAGCGCGGTGTTGCCCTCGCGCACGCAGCCGTGCACCGCGGCCAGGGCCGCGGGCACGCCCAGGTCGTCGTCCATGGCGGCGGTGAAGTCGGCGCAGAACGGGCCCGGCTCCGGGGTGGTCCCGGTGCGGTCGACCACCCGCGCGAGGAACGCCTCGAGCCGCCGGTAGGCGACCGCGGCCTCCTGCAGCGAGGCCTCGGTGAACTCGATGCTGGACCGGTAGTGGGCGGCGACGAGGTAGTAGCGCAGCTCCTGCGGGCGGACCCGCTCGAGCACGGCGGGGACGCTGAGCACGTTGCCCAGCGACTTCGACATCTTCTCCCCGCCCAGGGTGACCCAGCCGTTGTGCAGCCAGGTGCGGGCGAAGCCGTCGCCGGCCGCGACGCTCTGGGCCAGCTCGTTCTCGTGATGGGGGAAGACCAGGTCGAGCCCGCCGCAGTGGATGTCGAACTCGGCGCCCAGGTAGGCCTCGGCCATCGCGGAGCACTCCAGGTGCCAGCCGGGTCGGCCGTCGCCCCACGGCGTGGGCCAGCTCGGCTCGCCGGGCTTGGCGGCCTTCCACAGCGTGAAGTCGCGGTGGTCGCGCTTGCCCGCGCCGGCGGACTCGCCCTGGGCGACGTCGTCGACCTTCTGCCCGGACAGCGACCCGTAGGCGGGGAAGGAGCGGACGTCGAAGTACACGTCGCCCGCCGCGGCGTAGGCGTGCCCGGCGGCGACCAGGCGCTCGATGAGCGCGACCATCTGGGTGACGTGGCCGGTGGCCCGCGGGGAGACCGACGGCGGCAGCACGCCGAGCGCAGCGTAGGCGTCGTCGAACGCGCGTTCGTGGGTGGCGGCCCACTCCCACCAGGGACGGCCCGCCTCGGCGGCCTTGGCCAGGATCTTGTCGTCGATGTCGGTGACGTTGCGGACGAACAGCACGTCGACGCCCTGCGCGGTCAGCCAGCGGCGCAGCACGTCGAACGCGACCCCGCTGCGCACGTGGCCGATGTGGGGCACCCCCTGCACCGTGGCGCCGCACAGGTAGACCGACACGCGTCCCGGGGTGACGGGCACGAGCTCACGGCGCTCGCGCGTCGCGGTGTCGACGAGGTGCAGACTCACGACGGGCCATGCTACCGGCGGGGCGCTCGCCTCCCCGCCGCGTCGCCGCCCCCGTCCGGGCACCGGGAAGTGCGCCCCGCGCGGCCCCGGGGGGTGCTCCCACACCGCAGAGTGCGCCCGCCGCGGTGGGTGAGGCGCCGGGTCAGGCGCCGGCCGGGAGCAGCAGCGCGGTGGCCACGGCCGCAAGTCCCTCGCCGCGACCGGTCAGGCCGAGCCCGTCGGTCGTCGTCGCCGACACCGACACCGGCCCGCCCACGGCCGCGGAGAGCACGTCCTGCGCCTCTGCCCGCCGCGGCCCGATCTTGGGACGGTTGCCGATGACCTGCACCGCCGCGTTGCCCACCTGCCAGCCCGCCCCGACCAGCAGCCGGTGCACCTCGCCGAGCAGCGCCACCCCCGACGCCCCCGACCACTCCGGGCGCCCGGTGCCGAACACCGAGCCGAGGTCGCCGAGCCCGGCCGCGGAGAGCAGCGCGTCGCACAGCGCGTGAGCGGCGACGTCGCCGTCGGAGTGCCCGGCGCAGCCGTCGTCGTCCGGGAAGTGCAGCCCCGCCACCCAGCACGCGCGACCCACCTCGACGGGGTGCACGTCGGTGCCGATGCCGACCCTCACGCGCGCACCGCCGCGGCGAGGACGGCGTCGGCGAGCAGCAGGTCCAGCGGGGTGGTCACCTTGAACGCCAACGGGTCCCCGGCCACGGTCACCACCGCCACCCCGACGCGCTCGGCGTGCCCGGCGTCGTCGGTGGCCACGTGCGCGTCGTCGGCGTGCGCGGCCACGAGCGCCTCCCGGGTGAAGCCCTGCGGGGTCTGCACCGCCCGCAGCTCGGTGCGGTCCACGGTGGACACCACGGCCCCCGTGGCGTCGACCCGCTTGACGGTGTCGACGACGGGGAGCACGGGCACCACGGCCTGCGCCCCGGCCCGCAACGCCTCGACGACGCGGACGACCACGGCGGGCGGGGTCAGCGCCCGCGCGGCGTCGTGCACCAGGACGTGGGTGGGCACCGCGGGCCCGGCGAGCGCGCGGGCCAGCCCGGCGCGGACGGAGTGCGAGCGCTCGAGACCCCCGGCCACCACGACCGCGCCCGGGCCCAGCAGCGCGGTGGCGTCGTCGACCAGGGCGGCAGGCACGACCACCACGACCTCGTCGACGACCCCGCTGGCGTGCAGCCCGTCGACGCAGCGCCGCAGCAGGCTGGTGCCCGCGACCTCGACGAACGCCTTGGCCACCCCGGCGCCGAGCCGGGTGCCGCTGCCCGCAGCGGGGACGAGCGCCACCACCCGGGTGGGGGTGGTGGCGCTCGGTGGAGCTGTGTCCCGCGCGGTGGCGGGCAGGCCGGTCAGGAGGCCTCGGCCAGGATCCCGTCGAGCATGAGCTCGGCCTTGGTCTCGTCCGTGCCCTCGGCCAGGGCCAGCTCGCCGACCAGGATCTGGCGGGCCTTGGCGAGCATCCGCTTCTCCCCGGCCGAGAGGCCGCGGTCCTGCTCGCGGCGCCACAGGTCGCGGACGACCTCGGCCACCTTGTTCACGTCACCCGAGGCCAGCTTCTCGAGGTTCGCCTTGTAGCGGCGCGACCAGTTGGTCGGCTCCTCCGTGTGCGGGGCCCGCAGGACCTCGAAGACCTTGTCCAGGCCCTCCTGCCCCACGACGTCCCGGACGCCCACGTACTCCGCGTTGTCCGAGGGCACCCGGACCGTGAGGTCGCCCTGGGCGACCCGCAGGACCAGGTACTCCTTCTCCTCACCCTTGATGGTGCGCGTCTCGATCGCCTCGATCAACGCCGCACCGTGGTGGGGGTAGACGACCGTCTCTCCGACCTTGAAAATCATGTGTCTCGCAGCCCCTTTCGCTGAGGCCAGTCTAACACGCCCCCCACCTGCGGTTGAGCCGTCGTCGCAGGTCAGCGGCCTGCAGCCGCCGGGGGCCGGGCTTGACAGGGAGATCGATCCGTGCCTCCACCCCCGGCGCCACCACCCCCCGGGGCCGCGTGGTCGCGCGCGCACTAGGCTGGCGGCCCGGTGCGCACCACCCGCGGTGCCGCCTGCGCATGGGAGGTCTCTCGTCGTGAAGCCGACACCCGCCGCGAGCCCCGTGCGTCGCGCCCCGCTCGCCGCCGCGGCCGCCGCGGCCGGGCTGCTGCTGCTCACCGGCTGCGGCGCCGGCCAGGTCGCCTCCACCACCAGCCAGGTCGCCGCGGTCAACGGCGGGTCGGCCAGCCAGGCGCAGGTCTCGCTGCGCGACGTCGTCATGGTCTACCCGCCGACGGAGAACGCCACCTGGCCCGCCGGGTCGGACGTGCCGCTGTCGTTCACCCTGTCCAACACCGCGGACGCCGCCGACACCCTGGAGCGCGTGAGCACCCCGGCCGCGTCGAGCGTCGAGGTCAGCGGCACCACGACGATCCCCTCGCGCTCCGCCGTCGTCGCGCTCGAGGGCGGGCAGGGCTCCCCGCAGGGCGCCGACCCCTCCGCCGCCGGGACGGCCCCGGGCGACGCGCTGTTCGCCGGCACCCTCGAGGTCACGCTCAAGGGCCTCACCCAGCCGATCACCTCCGGCCTGACCGCGCAGGTCACCTTCACCTTCGCCAAGGCCGGGGACATCACCGTCCCGGTGCCGGTCGCGGCCGCGGAGTACGAGCGCAGCGAGGGCACGCACGACGGCCTGAGCTCCGACAACAGCGGCTAGCCACCCGCGCGCCCCGGCGGGACTGTCGGGGCCCCGTCGTAGCGTCCACGCCGTGGCCCGTCCCCGAAGCACCTTCCGCTGCACCCACTGCCAGCACGTCGTCGGCAAGTGGGTCGGCCGCTGCCCGGAGTGCGGCGAGTGGGGGTCTGTCGCCGAGGTCGCCGGGCTGGCCGCCGTCGGCGGGGGTGCGCAGCCGGTCGCGGTGCCCACCCGGGCGGCGCAGCGGCTCACGGCTGTCGACGTCACCGCGGCGCAGGCGCGGCCCACCGGGGTCGGCGAGCTCGACCGGGTGCTCGGCGGCGGCCTCGTCGACGGCTCCGTCGTGCTGCTGGCCGGGGAGCCCGGGGTGGGCAAGTCGACCCTGCTGCTCGAGGTGGTGCGCTCCTGGGCGGTGGGCCCGCCGGACGGCCGCAGCGGCACCGCGCTCTACGTCACCGGGGAGGAGTCCGCGGCCCAGGTGCGGCTGCGGGCGGAACGCACCGGGGCGGTGCACGAGAGCGTGTGGCTGGCCGCGGAGAACGACCTGGCCACCCTGCTCGGCCACGTCGACGCGGTGGGCCCGGACCTGCTCGTCGTCGACTCCGTGCAGACCATGCACGCGGCCGGGACCGACGGCGCCAGCGGTGGCGTCGCCCAGGTCAAGGCCGTGACGGCCGCGCTGACCTCGCTGGCCCGGGCGCGCGGGCTGCCCGTCGTGCTGGTCGGGCACGTGACCAAGGACGGGGCCATCGCCGGTCCCCGCTCGCTGGAGCACATGGTCGACGTGGTGCTGCACTTCGAGGGCGAGCGGCACTCCACGGTGCGGATGGTCCGGGGGGTGAAGAACCGCTACGGCGCCGCGGACGAGGTCGGCTGCTTCGAGCTGCACGACAGCGGGATCGCCGAGGTCACCGACCCGTCGGGGCTGTTCCTGGCCCGCCGCACCGAGCCGGTGCCGGGCACCGCGGTCAGCGTGCGGATGGAGGGCACCCGGCCGCTGCTCGGCGAGGTGCAGGCCCTGGTGGCGGGCACCGGGATGAGCTCGCCCCGGCGCGCGGTGAGCGGGCTGGACTCCGCCCGTGTGGCGATGGTGCTGGCCGTCCTCGAGCGCCGGGCCGGGCTGGTGCTGCACGACGCGGAGGTCTACGCGGCCACCGTGGGCGGGATGCGCACCACCGAGCCGGCGGCCGACCTGGCCGTGGCCCTCGCGGTCGCCTCGGCCAAGCTCTCCCGTGCCGTGCCCGCCGGCCTGGTGGTGGTCGGGGAGGTCGGCCTGGCCGGGGAGATTCGCCGGGTGGCCGGCACCGGGAGACGGCTCGCCGAGGCGCGGCGGCAGGGCTACACCCACGCCCTGGTGCCCCCCGGCTCGGACGCCCCGCCCGACGGGATGCGGGTGCGCGAGACCTCCGACGTGGCCGCCGCACTGGCCGTGCTCACCCGCTGACCCCGGCCGGGCGGGTCAGCGGCCGATCACCGACGGCGGGGCCGCGGACCGTGGTGACTATGATCGCGCCGACGGGGACCGACGGTGCGAGGGGACGGTGCGGGGGTGGCCGACCAGGGCGGGTCCGAGCTGCTGCGCACCACGCTCGCCCGGCTCGCGCCCGGCACCGACCTGCGCGAGGGCCTCGAGCGCATCCTGCGCGGCCGGACCGGCGCGCTGGTCGTCCTCGGCCACAACCCCGTGGTGGAGGCGCTGTGCGACGGCGGGTTCGCCCTCGACGTGCAGTTCGCCCCCACCCGGCTCCGCGAGCTGTCCAAGATGGACGGCGCCGTGGTGCTCGACGACTACGCGACCCGCATCCTGCGCGCCAACGTGCAGCTCGTCCCGGACCCCAGCATCCCCACCGACGAGTCCGGGACGCGGCACCGCACCGCCGAGCGGGTTGCCATCCAGACCGGGTACCCCGTGGTCTCGGTGAGCCAGTCGATGGGCATCGTCAGCGTCTACGTCGACGGCACCCGCCACGTCCTGGCCGACTCCTCGACGATCCTCTCCCGCGCCAACCAGGCCGTGGACACCTTGGAGCGCTACAAGACCCGGCTCGACGAGGTCGACCGCCAGCTGTCGGTCCTGGAGATCGAGGACTTCGTCACCCAGCGCGACGCGATGACGGTGGTGCAGCGGCTGCAGATGGTGCGCCGCATCTCCTCCGAGATCGCGGACGACGTCGTCGAGCTCGGCACCGACGGCCGCCTGCTGCAGCTGCAGCTCGAGGAGCTGATGGGCGGCACCGAGAACGACCGGCTCCAGGTGGTCCGCGACTACCTGCCCGGGCACCCCGGGGCGGCGGAGGTCGCGGAGCTGCTGGACGTGCTCGACACCCTGGGCAACGCCGAGCTGCTCGACCTCACCCGCCTGTCCGGGGTGTTCGGCCTGCCCGCCGCCGTCGAGTCGCTCGACGCGCCGCTGAGCCCGCGCGGGTACCGGCTGCTCAGCCGGGTGCCGCGGCTCCCGGAGTACCTGCTGGACAGCCTCGTCGACACCTTCGGGTCGCTGCAGAGCCTGCTCGCGGCGACCGCCGAGGACCTGCGCCGGGTGGATGGGGTGGGTGAGGGCCGCGCCCGCAGCATCCGCGAGGGACTGTCCCGGCTGGCCGAGGCCAGCATCGCCGAGCGCTACCAGTAGCGGCGGCTCAGACGAGGGTGAACGGCGCGGGGGCGCTGGTGAGCCCGCCGAGCCCGACGACCACGGTGTAGGCGCCGGCCGGCACCGGGGTGCGCGGTGCGGTGCAGCCGGGCGCGGACGTGGTGCCCGACCAGCGGATGCTGTACGAGGTCTGCTGGCCGGGGACGAGCGTCTTGGTCTCCGTGCCGGTGCCGGGGTAGCAGTCGTTGCTCGACCACAGCCGCTGCGTGCCGTCGGCGGAGTAGACCAGCACCTGCTGCAGCGCACCGTCCAGCGCGCGCGTGCACGGCACGGTCCCGCGGGTGGACACCAGGAGCCGGAACACCGGCTCCTCACCCACCTTGTAGGTCGGGGCGGCGGCCGCGGCGGTGAGCACCACGTCCGCGTCGGGGCAGGGGCCCAGCGGGGCCTGCGACGTCGGGGGCGCGGTGGTCGTCGGGGCCGGTGTCGTGGCCGCCGGGGTGGTCGTGGTGGCGCTGCCCGGGGCGGGCACGGTGGTCGAGGTGCCGGTGGTGGGGGCCGGGGTGGGCGGCGTGCTGCTCGCCGGCGCCGCGGTGGTCGTGGCGGGAGCCGGTGCCGCGGCAGGGGTCTCGGGTGCGGGGCTGCCCCCGGCCACGGCGGAGCCGAGCCAGAGCAGCAGGACGACGACCACGACGAGCCCGGCGACCGCGACGGCACGGCGGCGCCAATACACCTCGGGGGGCAGAGGTCCGACCGGCGACAGCACGTCTGGGACGGTAGCGCCGCGCCGCCGCCCCCCGGCTGACCTGCGCGGCGTGTCGTCCCACGGGTCACACCCCTACCATCGGAGCCCGTGCCCCCGACCCCCGCGCTGGACGCGGAGACGCTGCTGGCCTGGTACGCCGCAGCCGCCCGCGACCTGCCGTGGCGGCGCCCCGGGACCACCCCGTGGGGCGTGCTCGTCAGCGAGGTGATGCTGCAGCAGACCCCCGTGGCCCGGGTCGCCCCCATCTGGGAGCAGTGGCTGGCGCGCTGGCCCGACCCGGCGTCTATGGCCGCCTCCCCCGTGGCCGAGGTGCTGCGGGCCTGGGGCCGGCTGGGGTACCCGCGGCGCGCGGTGCGGCTGCACAGCT
Organism: Rhodococcus aerolatus; assembly: GCF_054783215.1. NCBI lineage: Bacteria > Bacillati > Actinomycetota > Actinomycetes > Mycobacteriales > Nocardiaceae > Rhodococcus > Rhodococcus aerolatus. Next base: position 236,327 of record NZ_BAAGQZ010000044.1, read on the forward strand.
GCGCGGTCGTGGTCACCACCGACCACGGGGGCGTGCTGCCCGACGACGTCGAGACGCTGCTGACCCTGCCCGGTGTCGGCGCCTACACCGCCCGCGCGGTGGTGTGCTTCGCCCACGGCGGCCGGGTCCCGGTGGTGGACACCAACGTCCGCCGCGTGGTGGCCCGCGCCGAGCACGGCCGCGCCGAGGCGGGCCCGCCGTCGACCACCCGCGACCTGGCCGAGACCGAGGCGCTGCTGCCCGAGGCCCCTGCGGAGGCGGCCGTGCTCTCGGCGGCGCTCATGGAGCTCGGCGCCACGGTGTGCACCGCGCGCTCCCCGGCCTGCGGCGGCTGCCCGGTGCGGGACCGCTGCGCGTGGGTGGCGGCCGGGCGGCCCGCGCACACCGGGCCCGTGGTGCCGAAGCAGCGCTTCGCCGGCACCGACCGGCAGGTGCGGGGACTGCTGCTCGGCGTGGTGCGCTCGGCGTCGGAGCCGGTGGGGCGGGCCGCGCTGGACGTCGTCTGGCCCGACGCGGTGCAACGGGACCGGGCGCTGGGCTCGCTGCTGCTCGACGGGTTGCTGGAGCAGACCGACGACGACCGCTACGCGCTGCCCGGCGAGGGCGGCAGCCCGGCCAGGAACGCCTCGACCTCGGCCCGGTAGCGGGCGGGCGCCTCGTCGTGCACCAGGTGCCCGGTGCCGGGGACGACGACGTGGCGGCAGGGCCCGGCCGCGCGGGTCGCCATCGCGGCCACCTGCCCGGGCGGGGTGATGGACTTCTCGGCCTCCAGGAGCAGGCTGGGCACCGCGGCCGCGGCCCACTCCGGCCAGTGGCTGCGGGTGCCCCAGTGCTCGGCGGTGGCCTGCCAGTGCTCGAGGCGGCCGTGGCGGACGAGGCCGTCGGGGGTCGGGTCGAGCGCGTCGAGGAAGTAGCGGCCCGCGACGTCGCCGAAGAACCCGCGGACCGCGGCGGCGTCGGGGAACGGCACGGGCCAGGCCTGCAGCAGGGCGAGCCAGCCGTCGGCGGTGAGGCCGCGGAAGTCCGGCGCCATGTCCTCGACGACGACCGCGCGGACCAGGTCGGGGTGGCGGGCGGCCAGGCACCACGCGTGCAGGCCGCCCATGGAGTGCCCGACGACGACGGCCGGGCCGAGCGCGGCCGCGCGGAGGTCGGCCGCGAGGTCGTCGACGAAGCGCTCGGTGGTCCAGGGGCCGTCGTCGGGGACGTCCGCGCCGCGGTGGCCGGGGGCGTCCCAGGTGAAGACCGTGCCGTGCGCGGCCAGCCACGGCCAGCACCGCCGCCACGTCGCGCCGCGGCCCATGAGCCCGTGCAGCAGCAGCACCGGCGGACCGTCACCCCCACGCCTGTCGAGCACGAGCGGCGACGCTACGCCGCAACCTATGCTGGGCCCGTGGCCGTGGTGAAGATCAACGCGATCGAGGTTCCCGACGGGGCAGGCGCCGAGCTCGAGCGCCGGTTCGCCGCACGGGCGGGCGCCGTCGAGGGCTCGCCCGGGTTCCTCGGGTTCGAGCTGCTGCGGCCGACCGGCGGGGAGACCAGGTACTTCGTCTACACGCGCAGTTGAGTCCCTGATAGTGGTGTAGCGCGGTGGCTGCGATCGTCGGCGTGTCCGTCGGTACGTAGGTGCGGCCACCACGTGATCCTTCGAGTGAACCTCTCACAGCACCCTCGAATGGAGTCATCGCGGTGACCGCACCTCACATTGTCGACCCTGCCCGCCTGCTCGAGGAAGCCCTCGGCGAGGCCAGCCCTGATCTGATGCGGCAGCTGCTGCAGACCATGATCAACGCGTTGTTGTCCGCGGACGTCGATGCGGTGGTCGGCGCCGAGTACGGGCAGGTGAGCTCGGGGCGGGGCGCGCAGCGCAACGGCTACCGCCACCGGCCGCTGGACACCCGGGTCGGCACGGTCGACGTCGCGGTTCCCAAGCTGCGCAAGGGGACCTACTTCCCCGAGTGGCTGCTCGAACGCCGCAAACGCGCCGAGACCGCACTGATCACCGTGGTCGCCGACTGCTACCTCGCCGGGGTCTCGACCCGGCGGATGGACAAGCTCGTCAAGACCCTCGGCATAGACTCGCTGTCCAAGTCGCAGGTCTCACGGATGGCCACCGACCTCGACGAGCACGTCGAGCAGTTCCGGCATCGACCCTTGGACACCGCCGGCCCGTTCACCTTCGTCGCGGCAGACGCGTTGACGATGAAGGTCCGCGAGGGCGGCCGGGTGATCAACGCCGTGGTCCTGATCGCGACCGGGGTCAACGGTGACGGGCACCGCGAGGTCCTCGGCATGCGGGTCGCGACCAGCGAGACCGGGTCGGCGTGGAACGAGTTCTTCGCCGACCTCGTCGCCCGTGGCCTGGGCGGGGTCCGCCTGGTCACCTCTGATGCCCACCGCGGGTTGGTCGAGGCGATCACCGCGAACCTGCCCGGCGCAGTCTGGCAACGCTGCCGCACCCACTACGCCGCCAACCTCATGGGCGTCACCCCGAAAGCGATGTGGCCCGCGGTCAAGGCGATGCTGCACAGCGTCTACGACCAGCCCGACCGGCCCGCGGTGCACGCCCAGTTCGACCGGTTGCTCGACTACGTCGACGGCAAGCTGCCCGAGGTCCACGATCACCTCGACAGCGCCCGCGCCGACATCCTCGCCTTCACCGGATTCCCCAAAGACGTCTGGACCCAGATCTGGTCGAACAACCCCGCCGAACGCCTCAACCGCGAGATCCGTCGCCGCACCGACGCCGTCGGCATCTTCCCCCACCGCGATGCCGTCGTCCGGCTCGTCGGCGCCGTCCTGGCCGAGCAAACCGACGAATGGACCGAAGGACGCCGCTACCTCGGCCTCGACCTCCTCACCCGCTGCCGACTCACCACTACCCCCGCACCCGACTCCACGATCGGAGCCGACACCATGCCCGCCCTCAGCGCCTAACCCACAACGGATCACGACGCGGTACACCACCAACTGGGACTTGACCCGCGCTGGGAGACCGAGGAGGCTTACCAGGCGTGGGCCGACGGTGGTGCCGCGGCGGCGCACTCGGGGCAGCGTGGTGCGCCGGTGTCGAGCGGGGCGTCGTTGCTCGAGTTCGACGTGGTGCTCGGCGTCGGCCCCACGGCCTGACCCGCCGCGGCTGCGGCCGCTGCACACGCCCGCCGCTCCTGCACCTCTGACCGGTCGTCCCGCCGCGACGCGGGTCCCCGGCGGTCGTCACGGCCCCGCCCGGTGCACCGAAAAGTGCGCCCAGCAGCCCCCGGACGGCCGCACGACAACGGAAAGTGCGCCCGCCGCGCGGCCGTCGCGAATACCGAGACCGAGCGGGTTGCCGGCCGGGGCCAGCCGCACCCCGGTTCCCCCGCTGGTGACTGCGCCGTTCCGCCACACCGGAAAGTGCGCCCAGCGGCCCCAGGACGGCCGCACGACACCGGAGAGTGCGCCCGCTGCGATGAGCGTGAGTTGCCGGGGCCCGGGGAGCGCGGGACGTGGGCGGAATGCGGGTGCGAGGGCCCGGGGAGCGCGCGACGTGGGCGGAACGCGGGTGCGGGGCCCTGGCGTGCGCGATAAGTGGGCGAAACGCGGGTGCGGGGGCCCGGGGAGCGCGGGACGTGGGCGAAACGCGAGCGACGGGGGGACCCAGCGCAGCACGCGGCCGCCGCACCCGGGGTGGGTGCGGCGGCCGTGTGTGCCTGGTGGGGGCCGGGGCTACTCCGAGCCGGAGTCCCCGCCCTCGGCGGCCTTGGCCAGGTCCACCGGAGGGGCGTCGGGCAGGGCGTCGGGCTTGGCCTCGCCGCGGAACGTGAACTTCGCGTCCTCGCCCGCCGACTCGCCGTCCCAACCCTCGACGTCGACCAGCACGATCTGGCCGGGCTGGACCTCCCCGAACAGGATCTTCTCGCTGAGCTGGTCCTCGATCTCGCGCTGGATCGTGCGACGCAGCGGACGCGCACCGAGCACCGGGTCGAACCCGCGCTTGGCCAGCAGCCGCTTCGCCTGCTCGGTGACCTCGATGGCCATGTCCTTGTTCTTCAGCGCCGTCTCGACCCGGGTGATCATGAAGTCCACCATCTGGACGATCTCGTCCGAGGTGAGCTGGTGGAACACCACGATGTCGTCGATGCGGTTGAGGAACTCCGGGCGGAAGTGCTTCTTCAGCTCGTCGTTCACCTTCGACTTCATGCGCTCGTAGTTCGACGAGGCGCCGGTGCCGCTGGAGAACCCGAGGCCCACGGCCTTGGAGATGTCCGACGTGCCGAGGTTCGAGGTGAAGATCAGCACCGTGTTCTTGAAGTCCACGGTGCGGCCCTGGCCGTCGGTGAGACGGCCGTCCTCGAGCACCTGCAGGAGCGTGTTGTAGATCTCCTGGTGCGCCTTCTCGATCTCGTCGAACAGCACCACGGAGAACGGCTTGCGCCGCACCTTCTCGGTGAGCTGGCCGCCCTCCTCGTACCCGACGTACCCGGGAGGGGCACCGAAGAGCCGCGAGGCGGTGAAACGATCGTGGAACTCGCCCATGTCGATCTGGATCAGCGAGTCGTCGTCGCCGAACAGGAACTCCGCGAGCGCCTTGGACAGCTCGGTCTTCCCGACGCCGGACGGGCCGGCGAAGATGAACGAGCCCGACGGGCGCTTCGGGTCCTTGAGGCCGGCCCGGGTGCGCCGGATGGCCTTGGCGACGGACTTCACCGCCTCCTCCTGGCCGATGATCCGCTTGTGGAGCTCGTCCTCCATGCGGAGCAGCCGGGTGGTCTCCTCCTCGGTCAGCTTGAACACGGGGATCCCGGTCCAGTTGCCGAGCACCTCCGCGATCTGCTCGTCGTCGACCTCGGCGACCACGTCGAGGTCACCGGAGCGCCACTGCTTCTCCCGCTCGGACTTCGCCGCGAGCAGCTGCTTCTCGGTGTCGCGCAGGCTCGCCGCCTTCTCGAAGTCCTGCGCGTCGATCGCCGACTCCTTCTCCCGGCGCGCGTCGGCGATCTTCTCGTCGAACTCGCGCAGGTCCGGCGGCGCCGTCATCCGGCGGATGCGCATGCGCGCGCCCGCCTCGTCGATGAGGTCGATCGCCTTGTCCGGCAGGAACCGGTCGGAGATGTAGCGGTCGGCCAGCGTGGCCGCCGCGACGAGCGCGCCGTCGGTGATCGAGACGCGGTGGTGCGCCTCGTAGCGGTCGCGCAGGCCCTTGAGGATCTCGATGGTGTGCTCGACGGAGGGCTCGCCCACCTGCACGGGCTGGAAGCGGCGCTCGAGCGCGGCGTCCTTCTCCACGTACTTGCGGTACTCGTCGAGCGTCGTGGCCCCGATGGTCTGCAGCTCGCCGCGGGCCAGCATCGGCTTGAGGATGCTGGCGGCGTCGATCGCGCCCTCGGCGGCGCCCGCCCCGACGAGGGTGTGGATCTCGTCGATGAACAGGATGATGTCGCCGCGGGTGCGGATCTCCTTGAGGACCTTCTTCAGCCGCTCCTCGAAGTCACCGCGGTAGCGGCTGCCGGCCACCAGGGAGCCGAGGTCGAGGGTGTAGAGCTGCTTGTCCTTGAGCGTCTCCGGCACCTCGCCGTTGACGATGGCCTGCGCGAGGCCCTCGACGACGGCGGTCTTGCCGACCCCGGGCTCACCGATGAGGGCGGGGTTGTTCTTGGTGCGCCGCGAGAGCACCTGCATGACGCGCTCGATCTCCTTGGACCGACCGATCACCGGGTCGAGCTTGGACTCGCGCGCCGCCTGGGTGAGGTTGCGGCCGAACTGGTCGAGGACCAGCGACGTGGACGGGGTGCCCTCGCCCCGGCTGCTGCCGGACTCCGCCGGCTCCTTGCCCTGGTAGCCCGAGAGCAGCTGGATGACCTGCTGGCGGACCCGGTTGAGGTCGGCGCCGAGCTTGACCAGCACCTGGGCGGCGACGCCCTCGCCCTCGCGGATGAGGCCGAGCAGGATGTGCTCGGTGCCGATGTAGTTGTGCCCGAGCTGCAGGGCCTCCCGCAGGCTCAGCTCCAGGACCTTCTTGGCCCGGGGGGTGAACGGGATGTGGCCCGACGGTGCCTGCTGGCCCTGGCCGATGATCTCCTCGACCTGGCTGCGCACGCCCTCGAGGGAGATCCCGAGGGACTCCAGCGACTTGGCCGCGACCCCCTCACCCTCGTGGATGAGGCCCAGCAGGATGTGCTCGGTGCCGATGTAGTTGTGGTTGAGCATCCGGGCCTCTTCCTGGGCCAGGACGACGACGCGCCGCGCGCGATCGGTGAACCTCTCGAACATCTGTGCTCCTCACACTCCCTGGTTGCCCAGCATCCCCACACTGTAGTCGCGGGGTCGGACACCAGCCTGACCTGTCCAACGCAGGTCCGCGGCCCGAAGGTGCCCCCGGGACCTACGCCGAGGGTGAACAGCCGGGGGTGGGCTGCACGCGGCGGCGGGGTGGCGCTCCCCCCGTGGGACGCCACCCCGGCCGCCGCCGGGGCTCAGGAGCCGCTCAGGAGGCGGAGTTGTAGGCCTCGACCACGCTGGAGGGGATGCGGCCGCGGTCGGACACCTCGTAGCCGTTGCGCCGCGCCCACTCGCGCACGGCCGCGCTCTGCTCGCGGTCGGCCGCACCCCGGCCGCGCGGGGCCGTCCCGCTCGGGCCCGAGGCCTTGCCGCGGCGTCGGCCGGCGACCTTGCGGGCGTGGCCGGTCCACATCGCGAAGTCGTTGCGCAGCTTCTGGGCGTTGTCGTCGGTGAGGTCTATCTCGTAGGTCACGCCGTCGATCGCGAACTCGACGGTCTCGGCCGCGACCGAGTCGTCGTCGATGTCGTCGACGAGGGTGACGGTGACTTTCTGCGCCATGGTGGCAATTCCTCTCGGGGGGTTTTGAACGACGTTCGTCCCCCACTCTAGCCACCCTTTTGCGGAAAGCCGGTCGTGGCGCGGCGGCACGAAGGCAGACCCCTAGAGAAAGCACAATTAAAAAAAGATTGGTGCGCACCGGAATGGCACGCACCGATCAGGTCGTGGGGCGCACGACCGGGAAGAGGATGGTCTCGCGGATGCCGAGGCCGGTCAGCGCCATGAGCAGCCGGTCCACCCCCATGCCGGTGCCCGTGGTGGGCGGCATCGCGAACTCCATGGCCGCGAGGAAGTCCTCGTCGAGGCGCATCGCCTCGTCGTCGCCCGCGGCGGCGAGCCGGGCCTGGTCGACGAACCGGGCGCGCTGCACCACCGGGTCGACCAGCTCGGAGTACCCGGTGGCGAGCTCGAACCCGCGCACGTAGAGGTCCCACTTCTCGGTGACGCCCTCGACGCTGCGGTGCTGGCGGACCAGCGGGCTCGTCTCGACGGGGAAGTCGCGGACGAACGTCGGCGCGGTGAGGTGGTCGCCGACGAGGTGCTCCCACAGCTCCTCGACGAGCTTGCCGTGCCCGGTGCCGGGGGCGAGCTCGAGGCCGAGCGCTTCGGCGTGCCCGCGCAGCGCGTCGAGCCCGGTGGCCGGGGTGACCTCCTCGCCGAGCGCGGCCGAGAGCGACGGGTACATCTCCAGGGCCGTCCACTCCCCGCCGAGGTCGTAGACCGAGCCGTCGGCCAGCGTCACCTCGGTGGTGCCGAAGGCGGCCCGGGCCACCTCCTGCATGAGCTCGCGGGTCATCACCGCGGAGTCGTCGTAGGTGCCCCACGCCTCGTAGGTCTCGAGCATCGCGAACTCCGGGGAGTGCGTGGAGTCCACGCCCTCGTTGCGGAAGTTGCGGTTGATCTCGAAGACCTTCTCGATGCCCCCGACGACGCAGCGCTTGAGGAACAGCTCGGGGGCGATGCGCAGGTAGAGGTCGATGTCGAGGGAGTTGGAGTGGGTGACGAACGGCCGGGCCGCCGCGCCGCCGTGCAGGGTCTGCAGCATCGGGGTCTCGACCTCGAGGAAGCCGCGGGCGTCGAGCGAGCGGCGCAGCTCAGCGACGACGGCCGCGCGCCGGCGCACCACGTCACGGGCCTGCGGTCGGACGATGAGGTCGACGTAGCGCTGCCGGACCCGCGCCTCCTCGCTCATCTCCTTGTGGGCCACCGGCAGCGGGCGCAGCGACTTGGCCGCCAGCTCCCAGCCGTCGGCCATGACCGAGAGCTCCCCGCGCCGGGAGGTGATGACCTCGCCCTGCACCGCGACGAGGTCGCCGAGGTCGACGTCGGACTTCCACGCGGCCAGGGAGGCCTCCCCGACCCCGGCGAGGCTGAGCATGGCCTGCAGCTGCGTGCCGTCGCCCTCCTGCAGGGTGGCGAAGGCGAGCTTGCCGGTGTTGCGCACGAACATGACCCGGCCGGTGACGGCGACGTGCTCGCCGGTGGCGGTGTCCGGCGGCAGGTCCGGGTGCGCCGCCCGCACGGCGGACAACGTCGTGGTGCGGGGCACCGCCACCGGGTAGGGGTCGGTTCCGGCGGCGAGCAGCCGCGCCCGCTTCTCGCGGCGGACGCGCAGCTGCTCGGGCAGGTCGTCGGTCCCGACGGCGTCGTCGGCGCGGGCATCGGGTCCGGTCACGGGCGCCCACCCTAGCCAGCGCGCGCGAGGGGCCTAGTCGAGCAGGTCGATGACGCCGGCGCGGCGCAGCGCCTGGTACCCGCCGGCGACGTCGGTGGCCCGGTGCAGGCCGAGGTCCTGCAGCGCGGCCGCGGCGAGGCTCGAGGTGTAGCCCTCCGAGCACAGCACCACCCAGGCCACGTCGTGGTCGACGGCGGCGTCGATGCGGGCGTCCGACGCCGGGTCGCAGCGCCACTCCAGGACGTTGCGCTCGATGACCATGGCCCCGCCCAGCTCGCCCTCGGCGGCGCGCTGCGCGGCCGGGCGGATGTCGACGACGACGGCGCCGGCGGCCACGGCGCCGATCAGGTCGCCCGGCTCGACCCGGTCCAGCCGGGCGCGGGCGGCGGTGAGGACGTCGTCGATGGTGCGGGGTTCGGCCACGCCTGCCGACGGTAGCGGGCCGGGCACCCGACCGGCGCCACAGCCGTGCCCGGTCAGCGCGGGGTGCGGGCGCGCGGCGGCGGTCGCTCGGCGTTGCGGGCCTGGGTACGGTCGTAGACCAGCGCCAGGCCGAGCAGCGTCAGGTCGGGCTCGTGGTGGGTGATGGTCTCGGAGTCCTCCAGCACCAGGGGGGCGAGCCCGCCGGTGGCCACGACCGCGACGGGGTCCCCGCTGCGGCCCACCAGCTCGCGGCGGATGCGGCCGACCAGCCCGTCGACCTGCCCGGCGAAGCCGTAGAGGATGCCGGACTGCAGCGCCTCGACGGTGTTCTTGCCGATCACCGAGCGGGGCCGGGTCAGCTCGACGTGGCGCAGCGCGGCCGCGCGGTGGGCCAGCGCGTCCAGCGAGATCTCGATGCCCGGGGCCAGGGCCCCGCCGAGGAACTCCCCCCGGGCGGAGACCACGTCGATGTTCGTCGAGGTGCCGAAGTCGACGACGATGCAGGCGGTGTCGTGCAGGTGGTGCGCGGCCAGGGTGTTGACGACGCGGTCGGCGCCCACCTCGCGCGGGTTGTCCACCAGCAGCGGCACCCCGGTGCGCACCCCGGGCTCGATGACGACGGTGGGCACCCCGGCGAAGGTCCGCTCCACCATCCGCCGCAGCTCGCGCAGCGCGGCGGGCACGGTGGACAGCGCCGAGACCCCGGTGACGGCCCCGGCGTGCTCGCCGAGCATCCCGCAGACGGTCAGCGCCAGCTCGTCGGCGGTGCGCCGGGCGTCGGTGTGCAGCCGCCACTGCCGCACCACGTCGCCCGCGTGCCCGGGACCGGTGGTCGCGGGCGCGAACAGCCCGAGCACCGTCTCGGTGTTGCCGACGTCGACGGTGAGCAGCACGGTGCGGCTCAGCCCCGCGCGGGGGCGACGGGGGCGTTGAGGGCGATGAGCGCGTCGAGCGCGGCCGCGTCGGGGGTCTCGGCGTCGGACGCGGCGCCGTGGGGGCCGTGGCCGGCGGCCACCTCGGGGGCGGGCATCCCCTGCGCGACGAGGGCGCCGGTGAGCAGCCCGGACCCGGCCGGGGCGTGCGAGGGGTCCCCGCCGAGGTCGGCGACCCGGTTGTCGGCGTCGACGAACACGACGCGCGGGGTGTAGGTGCGCGCCTCGGCGTCCTCCATCTGGCCGTAGGAGATGAGGATGACCAGGTCGCCCGGGTGCACCAGGTGCGCGGCGGCACCGTTGATGCCGATGATGCCGCTGCCGCGCTCGCCGGGGATGACGTAGGTCTCGAGCCGCGCGCCGTTGTCGACGTCGACGATGGCCACCTGCTCGCCCTCGAGGAGGTCCGCGGCGTCCATCAGGTCGCGGTCCACGGTCACCGAGCCGACGTAGTGCAGGTCGGCCTGGGTCACGGTGGCGCGGTGGATCTTCGACTTGAGCATGGTGCGGATCATGGTCGCCGGTCCTGTTCTGCCGCGGTGGCGGCGGTCTCGGGTGCGGGGTCGGGGGTGGGTGCGGCGGCGGTCGTGCCGGCGCCGAGCAGGCCGGTGCCCAGGGCGACGCCGACGTTGTCGATGAGGCGGACGCCGCCGCAGCGGGCGGCGACGAGCAGCCGGCCGTCGCCGTGGGTGGGGGCCGGCCCGAGGTGCAGGTCGCGCACCTCGAGGTAGTCGACGTCGAGGCCGGGCTCGGCGGCGAGGACGGCGCGGGCCGCGGCCAGCACCGCGTCGGGGCCGCCCTGCGCGGCGTGCGCCCCGGCCACCAGGGCCGCGGAGAGGGCGACGGAGGCGCGGCGGGACTCGTCGTCGAGGCGGACGTTGCGGGAGGACAGCGCCAGCCCGTCGGGCTCGCGGACGGTGGGCACGCCGACGACGCGGACGTCGAGGTCGAGGTCGGCCACGGCCTGGCGCACCACGGTGAGCTGCTGGTAGTCCTTCTCGCCGAAGTAAGCCTGGTGCGGGCGGACCAGCTCGAACAGCTTGGTCACGACGGTGAGCACCCCGTCGAAGTGCCCGGGCCGGCTGGCGCCCTCCAGCTCGTCACCCAGCGGTCCGGAGTGGACGGTCGTGCGGCCCTGGCCGTGCGGGTACATGCCGTCCACCGAGGGGGCCAGCACCAGCTCGACCCCGGCCTCGCGGAGCAGCGCGACGTCGCGGTCCAGGGTGCGGGGGTAGGCGTCGAGGTCGGCGGCCTCGCCGAACTGCAGCGGGTTGACGAAGATCGACACCACGACCACCGAGCCCGGCACGCGCCGCGCGTGGCGCACCAGCTCGAGGTGCCCGGCGTGCAGCGCCCCCATCGTCGGCACCAGCACCACCTGCCGGCCCGCGGCCCGCAGCGCGGTGGTGACGCGGCGCAGCGCGCGGGGGTCGTGGTGCACGGTCAGCGCGCCCGGGGTGAAGGCCCGGGCCGGTGCGGCGGTCTCAGTCATCCAGCACCTCCAGGACGGCGGCGGCCGGGGCGGGGTCGAGCAGCCCGGCGCCGGCGGCCCGCGCCACGGTGCGCCGGGACAGCGCCCGGTAGCCGGCCGCCAGGGCGGGGTCGAGGTCGGTGAGCACGTCGAGGTGGCGCGACACCGTGGCCGCGTCCCCGCGGGCGACGGGCCCGGTCAGCCCGCGGTCACCGAGGCGCAGCGCGCTGTCCAGCGCGGCGGACAGCAGCGGGGCCAGCACCCGCTCCGGCGGCGCGCCCGCCCCGGCGACGGCGGCGGCGAGGGCCTGCGCGGCGTCGCGGACCAGGGTGACGAGGTGGTTCGCGCCGTGCGCCAGGGCCGCGTGGTAGAGCGTGCGCTGCGCCTCGGGCACCCGGACGGGCTCGGCGCCGACCTCGACGACGAGGGCCTCGGCCACCAGCCAGCCCGCCTCGTCGGCCGCGGTCACCCCGAAGCAGCACGCGGCCAGCCGCTCGGTGTCCTCGGCCCGGCCGGTGAAGGTCATGGCCGGGTGCAGGGCCAGGGTCAGCGCCCCGGCCTCGGCCAGCGGGGCCAGCACGCCCACCCCGAGCGCCCCGGCGGTGTGCACGACGATCTGCCCGGGCCGCACCACGCCGGCGGCGGCGAGGCCGCGGGCCAGGCCGGGCAGCACGTCGTCGGGCACTGCGAGGACGAGCAGGTCGGACCGGGCGGCGACCTCGTCGGGGGGCAGCACGACGGCCTCGGGCAGCCGCTCGGCGGCGCGGGCGAGGGCGGCGTCGGAGACGGCGGCGGTGGCGACGACGAGGTGCCCGGCCCGCTCGAGGGCCTGGCCCAGGGCGGTGCCGACGCGCCCCGCGGAGACGACCCCCACGGCGAGGCGGGCCCGGGCGGGGCCGGACCCGGTCGGGTCGGCGTGCGCCGGGCCGGCGGCGCCGGGGTCGCCCCCGGGCAGCGCAGCAGAGGTCACCGTTGCTCCTGACGTCGTTCCAGTCCTGCGCGGCAGGTACCGGACGTGCAGCCGCGAGGGTAGGCGCTGCCCCACCACGGCGACGAGCCGGCGGTGGGCGACGCTGGTCACATGACCGGGGCTGGGCAGGACGGGGCGAGGCGGGGCTGGGCTGGGGGGGACGGGGTGGCGCAGGACGCACGGTGGCGGGACTGGGAGGACGCGTGGGACGCGGCGCTGCACGGCCCCGGCGGGTTCGTCCACACCGCGGGCCCGGCGGCGGCGCACTTCCGCACCTCGGTCCACGTGGGCCCGGAGCTCGCCGAGGCCCTGGCCGAGCTGTTGGCCCGGCTGGACACCGGGCTGGGCCACCCCGCTCGGCTCGACGTGGTTGACCTCGGGGCGGGCGGCGGCGAGCTGCTCGCGCGTCTGGTCGACGCGTGCCCGCTGCCCCTGCGGGCCCGGCTGGCCCCGGTGGCGGTGGACCTGCGCGCCGCCCCACCCGGCTGGGCCCTGCCGTGGGCGGCGGGGCTGCCGGACCGGGTGGTGGGTCTCGTCGTCGCCCACGAGTGGCTGGACGCCCTGGCCTGCCCGGTGGTGGAGCACGACGGCCGGGTGGTGCGGCGGGTGCAGGTGCGCCGCGAAGGCCGGGAGCGGCTGGGCCCGGCGGTGGGAGGTGCGGCGGCGGCGTGGCTGCGCCGCTGGTGGCCGCTGGGCCCGGGCGGGCGCGCCGAGGTGGGGCTGCGCCGGGACCGGGGGTGGGCGGCGGTGCGGGCCGCGGTGGTGGCCGGGCTGGCGCTGGCGGTGGACTACGGCCAGCCGGCCGCGGGTCCGGTGCCGACGCTGACCGGGTTCCGGGACGGCCGGGTGGTGGCCCCGGTGCCCGACGGCCGCACCGACCTGACCGCGCACGTGCACTGGCCGTCGCTGCCCGGGCGGCTGCGGACCCAGGCCGACGCGCTCGCGGCGCTGGGGCTGCGGGCGGGCGGCGACGGCTCGCAGGACTGGCTGCGGGCCGCGGCCCGGGCGGGACGGGTGGCCGAGCTGACGGACCCGGCCGGGCTGGGCGGGTTCGGCTGGCTGAGCCGGGCCGTCGGCGTCGCGGACCCGCTCAGCCGGTGACCACCCGGCCCAGGCCGAGGAACCCGTCGGCCACCAGCGCGCCCCGCTCGAACGTCATACGGGCCGGGCCGTCCCCGGTCACCACCTCGGAGGTGGGGTAGCCGAGCGGGCCGTCCTGCGCACCGCTGAGCACGTAGGGCAGCAGGAACGGCAGCGGCAGCAGGTGCGCGTCCGCGCCGGGGCCCGCGTAGATGCCGGCCAGCGAGGTGAACCACACCCCGGTGCCGCCGTCGGGGGCCGTCCGCACGACGAAGGGGACGCCGAGTGCCCCGGTGCCGCCCGCCTCGCGGAGCCGCTGCGCCACCGGGGCCGGCAGCAGGTGGGTGCCGAACAGCGGGCTCGTCACCAGCGCCGCCCCGTCGAGCAGGTCCTGGCTGGTGCCGCCGGGCACCGCGACGGCGTCCCGGGCGGGTGCCCCCAGCACGGCGGTGCCGCCGAGGCGCAGGAACTCGGCCAGCAGCGGGCCGTCGAGCAGGACCGCGCCCGTGGTGGGGGTGGCGACGAGCCGGCCCCGCTGGAAGACCTGCTCGCGCAGCGCGTCGTCCCCGGTCTCCGGGCCCACCGGGGCGCCGAGCCGGGCGCGCAGGGCCGGGTCGGCGGCGTAGCGGGCCGCGATGGCACCCCCGGCCGGTGCGGCGGGGGTGTAGGTGGCGGTCAGCGCGAGATCGGCGTCGGGCACGGTCACCTCGTGCTCGCGGGCCCCGCCGTCCGACCACCCGGTGAAGGGGGCGGTGCCGGCGGCGTCGAGCGGCGCCGCCCCCACCGAGGTGCGGGACCCGACGACGACGCGGGCGCTGGTGGCGGGCGCGCCTCCGATGGTCATGGCGGCGGGCCGGGTGGGGGTGACCGAGAGGGTGCGCAGCCGGGGGGTGGCCTCGACCTCGCGCCGCGTGCTCACCCCGGCTGAGTCGGTGACGGTCGCGGTGACGACGAGGACGGTGGCGTCGCCGTGGTCGTCGACCGTCACGCCGAACGACGGCCCCGCGCCGGACTCCCCGGGGTGGGCGTGGCAGCTGCCCGCGGTCGGGCAGTGCCGCAGCTGGGTGGTCCACCGGACGGCACCGTCGAGCGGGCCGTCCTCCACGTCGGTGGCCGTGGCGCTCAGCTCGACGCGCTCCCCCACCATGACCGTGCGGCCGGGGGCGTACCCGAGGACCTGCAGCGCCGGGGCGTGGTCCGCCGGGGCCACGGTGACCTCGGTGGTGCCCGTCGCCCCGAGCGGGTCGGTGGCGGTGAGGGTCGCGGTCCTCACCGCGGCGTCCGGGTAGGTGTGCGACGGCGTCGGGCCGCTGCCGGTGGTGCCGTCACCGAAGTCCCAGCGGTAGGTCAGCGCGTCCCCGTCGAGGTCGCTCGACCCGGTCGCGTCGAAGCCGGCGGTGCGGGTGGCCGGGTCGGTCGTCACGGTCGCGACCGCGGTGGGCGGGCGGTTGCCGGGCACGTAGGACAGCCGGACCAGCGTCCCGGCGTCGAGGTCGGCCCACACCACGTCGCCCCCCGGTCCGACGAGGAAGCGGACGGGCCCGCCGACGCCGGTGGCGAAGCCGGCCGGCTCCCGGTCGCGCACCAGCGCGCCGGCGGCGTCGAACCGGGCGGTCCACACCACCTGGTCGGCGTAGTCGCCGAAGACGTAGGCCCCGCGGTAGGCCTGCGGGTAGGCCGAGCCCTGGTAGAACACCCCGCCGGTGACCGAGGAGCCGGCGGTGTGCGGGTAGGCCAGGGCCGGCTCGTCGAACCCGGTCGCGCACCGGGCGTCGCCGGCGTACTCGGGGGTCGCGATGTCGCCCTCGCGGCACGGCCAGCCGTAGTTGCCGCCCGGCCGCACGACGTCGACCTCCTCGCGCAGGTTCTGCCCGACGTCCCCGACCACCGGCGCCCCGGAGGACGGGTCCAGCGTCACCCGGAAGGGGCTGCGGAACCCCAGGGCGTAGGTGCGGCTGGCCCACGACGACGGCGCGGCCGGGTCGTACCCGGGGTTGGTGGGCACCCCGGCCCCGTCACGGGTCAGGTGCAGCAGCTTGCCGTAGGGGGTGGCCGGGTCCTGCGCGCGCAGCTGCAGGTCGGTGCGCCGGGTGAACGGCGACGAGTCGCCCATCGCGGCCCACAGCGTCCCGTCCGGGGCGACGACCAGGCCCGCCAGGCCGTGGACGTCCTGGGTCGACGGGATGCGCAGGAGCACCTGCTCGTCGACCAGCGCGGTCGGCGCGGCGCCCCCGGCCAGCGTCCACCGCGACAGCAGCAGGTCGGTGCCGCCGGGGCGCGCGGCCGAGCGCGTCGTCACCACCGTCGTGGTGGGGCTGCCCGGGGCGGCGGGCTCGGCGACCAGGCTGGTGAGGCCGAGGTCCCCGGCGTCGACCACGGGCACCCGCCCGGCCAGCACCCGCGGCGTTCCCGCGACGGGCACGTGCGTCACCGTGCCGTCCTTGCCCGCGGTCAGTGCGCTGCCGTCGGCCAGGTACGTCGCGTCGGTCAGCGTGTAGGGGGCCTGCCCGGTGGGGGTCGTGGTGAGCCGGAAGCCGGCGGGCAGCGCGGGCGCGGCCCCGGCCACCGGGGCGAGCCGCGGCACCACCGCCGGGGCGACGGCGAGCAGCAGGGCGAGGACGGTGGCGGCCACGGCCGGCCGGGCTACGGTGCGCATCGGCAGCTCCCAGGACGAGGTGCGGCGAGGGTAGGGCCGCTCGACCCGTTCGGGTGGATGAAATGGCACAAATGGCGGGTGGCGATGACCGTGGGTGACGACGGCGGCGGGGTGGCGGCCGTCCCCGTCCGGACGCGCACTGTCGGGGTCGGCGACGTCACCCGGCACCTGGGCGTCGACGAGGTGGTGGACCTCGGCCCGCTGCACCCCGGGGCGCACGGGGCGCTGCGGCTGCGGCTGCGCGTCGCCGGCGACGGGCCGGCCGCGGTGGTGCAGGAGGCGGTGCCGCTGGTGGGCCACCTGCACCGGGGTGCGGAGAAGCTGTTCGAGGTGCGGGACTACCGCCAGGTGATGGCGCTGGCCAACCGGCACGACTGGTGGGCGGCGTTCGCCAACGAGCTGCTGGTCGCGGGGGCGGTCGAGGAGATGACGGGGCTGCGGCCGCCGCCGCGGGCCGTGGCGCTGCGGGTGGTGCTGGCCGAGCTGAGCCGCGCGGTGGCGCACCTCGGCTTCACCACCGCGCTGGCCCGCACGCCGGACTCCCGGGCCGCGGGGGTGGCGGCGCGCGAGCGGCTGCAGGCGGTGCTCGAGGAGGCGTGCGGCGGGCGGGTGCACCTGGTGGCCAACCGGATCGGCGGGCTGCGCGAGGACGTGCCGCTGGGGTGGACCGCGCGGGTGCGGGACGCGCTCGACGCCGTCCGCCGCGGGCTGGACGCGCTGCGGGCGGGGACGGTGGACGACCCGGGGTTCGCCGACGACCACCGCGGGCTCGGGGTGCTCGACCGCGCCGACGCGGCCGCGCTGGGCGTGACGGGCCCGGCCGGGCGGGCCAGCGGGCTGGACCTCGACCTGCGCCGGGACGACCCGTGGGAGGGTTACGCGGAGCTGGGCGTGGTGCCGGTGGTGCGCGCCGAGGGCGACGCGCTGGCCCGGGTGGCGTGCCAGCTCGACGAGGTGGACCTGGCGCTCGACCTGGCCGGGCGGGCGCTGGACCGGGTGCCCGGCGGGCCGGTCAACGTGCGGCTGCCGCAGACGATCGCGCCGGGCGAGGGGTCGGTGTTCGTGTGGGGGGAGGCGCCGCTGGGCACGGCCGGGGTGCACGTCGTCTCCCGCGGCGAGCGCACCCCGTGGCGGCTGAAGCTGCGGACCGCGTCGTTCAACAACGTGCAGGCGCTCGCCGTGCTGCTGCCGGGGTGCACGGTCGCCGAGCTGCCGCGCGTGCTGGCCTCGTTCGCCGTCGTGATCGGCGACGTCGACAAGTAGGTGGGTGGCCCACTCCCGAGACCGCGTCCCGCCCACTTGGCGCGATCAGGCGGCGCTGCGGAGCGCGTCCCGCCCGCGTCGTGCGACCGGGCGCGGTGCGGGGGGCCGGTCAGTCGGCGCGGCGGCGGCGGCGCGGGGTGGTCCCGGCGCTGACCCCGATGGCGGCCATGAGCTCGGAGACCGAGCGGCCGGCGCTGTGGGCACCCTCGTCCTCGGCCTCGGCCTCGGCGCCGCTCCCGGGCTCGGCGTCCGCCCCGGAGGAGGTCGTCTCCTGCGTGTCGGGCTCCGCCTGGGGCCCTGTCTCGGTGTCGACCTCGGACTCGGGCCGGCGCCGCCGACCGCCGGACTGCTGCTCCGGCTCGGGCTCCGGCTCCGGCTCGGGCTCGGGCTCGGTCTCGACCACGGCGGAACCCGGCTGCGGCGTCGGGTCCTCGGCCACCGGCTCGGGCTCGGCGACGGGCTCCGGCTCAGGCTCGGGCTCGGGCTCGGGCTCCGGCTCGGCGACGGCTTCCGGCTCGGGCTCCGGGTCACGGGACGCCACCAGCGGCTCCGCGTCGGCCGGCTCGTCGTCGATGCGCGCGAACACGTCCGTCGCGTCGGTGGAGCCGGCCGCGCGCACGTCGTCGGGGTGGGGCGCCTCCTCCTCGACCGCGTCCTCGACGTCGCGCCGGTGCTCGATCTGGCCCACGCCACCGGCCGCGAGCCGCGCGGTGTCGCTGAGCGAGCGCAGCCGGGTCGACTCCGCTCGCAGCGCCGCCCGCTCGACCAGCAGCTCGCCCCCGAGCAGCGCCGCCAGGTTCTCCCGCAGCGCGCGCAGCTCGTCGCGCAGCTCGGCCATGTCCGAGGATGCCTCGGCGCGCACCTCCTCGCGGACGGTGCGCTCCACCTGGTACTCGTGCATCCGGCGGGCGCTGACCTCGCGCTCGAGCTCGAGGTCGTAGACGGTCTTGAGGTCCGCCGCCCGGGCCTGGGCCGTCGCGGCCTCCCGGCGCGAGCGGGTCATCGCGATCGAGGCGACCACGGCCGCCCACAGCGCGAGGACCACCCCGAGCAGCAGCCACCGGGTGTTGTCGGAGAACACCACGGCGATGACGGTGGACGCGGCGGCGAGCAGGACGAGCGCGCCGACCAGGTACTGGAACCGGTCCCGCGTCCCGCGCCGGGGGCCGGCGGGTCGTGCGGCGCTGGTCATGCCCGGCAGGTTACCGGTGCCGCCGCGCCGATCCGGTCAGGCGGGCGGCGCGCCAGGCGGGTCGTCCGGGGTGCGGCAGCAGTGCTCGAGGAACAGCCCGGCCCCCACGAGGGCCAGGGCACACACCAGCCCGATCGCCGCACCCGGCGTCTCGTCGGCGGCGGCCGCGAGCTGGCCGCGGACCCCGAGCAGGTGCGCGCCGTACCCGGCCCACGCCCCCGCTAGACCGGCCCCGACCAGCGACGACGCCTTGGCCAGGGCGAGGGCGCGGGCCGCCATGAGGGGGTCGAGCAGCCCGGCACCCGCTTTTCTCTGCACGCGTGCGCGCACCACCCGGCCCAGCTGGATCTCGACCAGGGCGAGCAGGGCCAGCGACAGCCCGGCGTAGCGCGGCAGCGGGGGCATCGAGCCGTAGACGCTGCGGACCACCAGCCACACGCAGACCGCGACGAGCAGGCCGAGGCCCACCAGGTCGCGGGGACGGGTGGGGGTCACCGGCGCACCAGCGTCGCCGGGCCCGGGCGCACCCCCGCGCGCTCGGCGGGGTCGAGCCCGGCGAGCAGGTCGGCCACCGGGCCGTGCCCGACGAGCACCGCGGCGGGGTCGACCTCCAGCCACGGCACGAGCACGAACGCCCGCAGGTGCGCCCGCGGGTGGGGCAGGGTCAGCTCCGGGTCGTCGCTGCGGGTGCCCTCGCAGTCCACGACGTCGACGTCGAGGCTCCGCGGGCCCCACCGCACCTCGCGCACCCGCTGCGCGGCCCGCTCCAGGTCCTGGCCCGCGGCGAGCCAGCCCCGGGCGTCACGGCCGGGGTCGTCGACGAGGAGCACCGCGTTGGCGAAGTCCTGCTGCTCGACCCCACCCCACGGCGCGGTCTCGTGGACCCCCGACACCGCCGTCACGGCCGGCCCGAGCGCGTCGAGCACGGACTGCAGGTGCCCCACCCGGTCCCCCAGGTTGGACCCGATCGACAGCACGGCACGGGTCACCGCGGTGCACCACCCCGGGCCCCGCCCGTCCCCGCGCCGCCCCGCTCGCGGTGGACCACGACGGCCACGTCGGCGAAGTCGAGCGGGATGGGGGCGGACGGCTTGTGCAGGGTCACCTCGACGGCGGTGACGCGCGGGTCGGCCAGCACCCCGTCGGCGACCTCGCCGGCGACGGCCTCGATGAGGTCGCGCGGCGGCCCGGCGACGACGGCGGCGGCGGCGTGGGCCAGCTCGCCGTAGTGCAGCGTGTCGGCGAGGTCGTCGGACGCGGCGGCGGGCGCCAGGTCCAGCCACACCACGAGGTCGACGACGAAGTCCTGGCCGTCGCGGCGCTCGTGGTCGAACACGCCGTGGTGCCCGCGCACGCGCAGCCCGCGCAGCTCGATGCGGTCCCCGCCCGGACGCGGCGCGGCGCTCAGGAGTCCGCCCCCCACCACGGCGCGGGGACGGCCGGCGAGCTGCCCAACGTCCACGCGGCGGCCACGGCGACGGCGTCCAGCGAGCGGGCGACGTCGTGCACCCGCACCCCCCAGGCGCCGTTGACCGCGGCCAGCGCGGAGACCACGGCGGTCGCGGTCTCCCGGCCCTCCGGCGGTCGGAGGGCGCCGTCGTGGTCGGCGAGCAGCGCACCGAGGAACCGCTTGCGGGAGGCGCCGACCAGCACCGGGAAGCCGAGCTCGGTCAGCGCGCGCAGGGTGCGCAGCAGCGCCCAGTTGTGGGCGGCGTTCTTGGCGAAGCCGAGGCCGGGGTCGAGCACGATGCGGCTGGGGTCCACCCCGGCCAGCACGGCGGCGTCGACCCGCTCCACCAGCTCGCCGCGGACCTCGGCGACGACGTCCTCATAGCCCGCGTTCTCCTGCATCCGGGACGAGTGCCCCCGCCAGTGCATCAGCACCCACGGCACCCGCAGCGTGGCCACGGTGCGGGCCATGGCGGGGTCGGCCAGCCCGCCGGAGACGTCGTTGACCAGCTGCGCCCCCGCCTCGACGGCGGCCTCGGCGACCGATGCCCGGGTGGTGTCGATGCTCGTCGGCACCCCGCGGGCGGCCAGCTCCCGCAGCACGGGCACGACGCGGGCGGTCTCCTCCTCGGCGGGCACCCGGTGGGCGCCGGGTCGGGTGGATTCCCCGCCCACGTCGACGAGGTCCGCGCCCTCGGCGTGCAGCCGCACCCCGTGGGCCACCGCGGCGTCCGCGTCGAGGTAGCGGCCGCCGTCGGAGAACGAGTCGGGGGTGACGTTGAGGACCCCCACCACCACGCACCGGCCCGGGTCGGGCAGCGCCACGGGGGGACGGTGCGTCCCGCTCACCGCGACCGGATGAGCGAGAATGCCTCGGCCCGGGACGCCGCCTGGGTCTTGAACAGCCCGCGCACCGCGGACGTCGTCGTGGTCGCGCCGGGCTTGCGGATGCCGCGCATCGCCATGCACAGGTGCTCGGCCTCGACGACGACGATGACGCCGCGCGGGTCGAGCTTGCGGACCAGGGCGTCCGCGACCTGGCGGGTCAGCCGCTCCTGCACCTGCGGACGCTTGGCGTAGAGGTCGACCACCCGCGCCAGCTTCGACAGCCCCGTGATCTTGCCGTCGCGGCCCGGGATGTACCCGACGTGGGCGACGCCGTGGAAGCTGACGAGGTGGTGCTCGCACGTCGAGTACAGCGGGATGTCCTTGACCAGCACGAGCTCGTCGTGCTGCTCGTCGAAGGTGGTCCCGAGCACCTCGTCGGGGTCGACGTGCAGCCCGGCGAACATCTCCTCGTACGCCCGCGCCACCCGCGCCGGGGTGTCGAGCAGCCCCGGGCGGGTGGGGTCCTCCCCCACCGCGAGCAGCAGCTCACGCACCGCCGCCTCCGCGCGACCGCGGTCGAACGTCGGGCGGGAGCCGGTCACCTCGAGGGTCGTCGACACGGGTGGGGACCTCCGGGGTACTAGGGTGCGGGTCAGCGCGGGGAATCGTCCCAGGGGTGCCAGGCCTGGTCCTGACCGGGTCCGTCACCACGCTCGTCGCGTCGGGCGTCGGGACCGTCGTCGCCGGGGCGGCGACCCTCGGACGGGGCCTCCCAGGCGCGCGTGGGCTCGCCGCTGCGGTGCGACCCGCCGTCCCGCGGGGGCGCGACGTCCGGGTACCCGCCGTCCTGGTAGCCACCGTCCTGGCGACCACCGTTCTGGTAGCCGGCGCCGGGACCCTGCTGACCGCCGCCGTGGTAGCCGCCGCCGTTGTAGCCACGGTCCTGGTAGCCACCGTTCTGGTGACCGCCGTTCTGGTAGCCACCGTCCTGGTAGCCGCCGCCGGGACCCTGCTGCGGTGCCCCGTTCGGGTAGCCACCCTGCTGCGGCCCGCCGTCGCGGTACCCGCCCGGGGCCGAGCCGGCGCCCTGCGGCGGCCAGCCGGGGGCGGACCACCCGGGGGGAGCACCGTAGTCGGGGCGCGACCCACCGGGGGTGGGTCGACCGGGCCGGCGCGCGTCCGGGCCGGGCGAGGGCCGTCGGCCACCGTCCTGCGGACCGGGACCCCAGCCGTCACCGCCCTGCGGGCCGGGCCCCCACCCGCCACCGGAGACACCGGAGCTGGTCTGCGCGCCCACCGGCTGGGGCTCGCGCTGCGGCTCCTGGCGCTGGGGTGAGTGCCGGGCCGGCTCGGGGGCCGGCGGCGGCCACGGCTCGCCCCGCTCGATTGCCAGCTCGCCCGGGGTCTTCACCGGCGGCTTGTCCGACGGCGTGCGCCCGCCGAAGTCGTTGAACGCCGTGATCCGGGGGCGCTTCTCGACGTCGGCGAACACCCGGGTCAGGTCCTTGCGGTTCAGCGTCTCCGTCTCGAGGAGCTCGGTGGCGAGCTTGTCGAGGATGTCGCGGTAGGTGTTGAGGATGTCCCACGCCTCGGTGTGCGCGGCCTCGATGAGCTTGCGCACCTCCTCGTCGATCTCGTGGGCCACCTCGAGGGAGTAGTCGGTCTGGTTGCCCATCGAGCGGCCGAGGAACGGGTCGCCCTGCTCCTGGCCGTAGCGGACCGCGCCGAGCCGTGAGCTCATGCCGTACTCGGTCACCATCGCGCGGGCGATCTTGGTGGCCTGGTCGATGTCGGAGGACGCCCCGGTGGTGGGCTCGTGGAAGACGAGCTCCTCGGCCGCGCGGCCACCCATGGCCATGACCAGCCGGGCGATCATCTCCGAGCGCGTCATCAGGCCCTTGTCGTCCTCGGGCACCGCCAGCGCGTGCCCACCGGTGCGGCCGCGGGCCAGGATCGTCACCTTGTAGACGGGCTCGATGTCCGGCATCGCCCACGCGGCCAGGGCGTGCCCGCCCTCGTGGTAGGCGGTGATCTTCTTCTCGTGCTCGCTGATCAGACGGGACTTGCGGCGGGGCCCGCCGATGACGCGGTCGACGGACTCCTCGAGCTGCGCGCCGCCGATGACCGTGCCGTTCTCCCGCGCGGTCAGCAGCGCGGCCTCGTTGATGACGTTGGCCAGGTCGGCGCCGGACATCCCGACGGTGCGCTTGGCCAGCCCCTCCAGGTCGGCGTCCCCGGCGATGGGCTTGCCCGCCGAGTGCACCTTGAGGATGGAGCGGCGCCCGGCCAGGTCGGGGGCGCCGACGGGGATCTGCCGGTCGAAGCGGCCGGGCCTCAGCAGTGCCGGGTCCAGGATGTCGGGCCGGTTGGTCGCGGCGATGAGGATGACGTTGGTGCGGGCACCGAAGCCGTCCATCTCGACGAGCAGCTGGTTGAGGGTCTGCTCGCGCTCGTCGTGCCCGCCGCCCATGCCGGCGCCGCGCTGGCGGCCGACGGCGTCGATCTCGTCGACGAAGATGATGCAGGGCGCGTTCTGCTTGGCCTGCTCGAACAGGTCACGGACCCGCGAGGCGCCGACCCCGACGAACATCTCGACGAAGTCCGAGCCGGAGATGGTGAAGAACGGCACCCCGGCCTCGCCCGCGACGGCGCGCGCCAGCAGCGTCTTGCCCGTCCCGGGGGGGCCGTAGAGCAGCACGCCCTTGGGGATCTTGGCGCCGAGCGCCTGGTAGCGGGCCGGGTTCTGCAGGAAGTCCTTGATCTCGTAGAGCTCCTCGACGGCCTCGTCCGCGCCGGCGACGTCGTCGAAGGTGGTCTTGGGCATGTCCTTGGTGAGCTGCTTGGCCTTGGACTTGCCGAAGCTCATCACCCCGCCGCGGCCCCCGCCCTGCATGCGGCTCATGACGAAGAACAGCACCCCGAGCACCAGCAGCAGCGGGATCATGAACGTGATGATCGAGACGAGGAAGCTCTCCTGCGTCACGGTCGTGGTGAAGGCGATGTTCCGGTCGCGCAGCTGGGTGAACAGCAGGTCGGCGGTGCCGGTGGGGTACTTCGCGATGACCTGGGTGGCGCCCTCGGTGCCGTCGGCGGCCGCGTTGAGCGTCAGCCGCAGCTGCTGCTCCCGGTCGTCGATCTGGGCGTCCTTGACGTTGCCGTCGGCGATCTGGGCCACGGCGGTGGACGTGTCGACCGTCGTGTAGCCCCGGGTGCTGTCGCTGAAGTAGCTGAAGGCCACGAAGAGCAGCAGGATCGCCGCGGCGATCCCGAGGTTGCGGTACAGCGAGGTGCGGTTCATACAGCTGCGGCCGGAGCGGCCTCGTCCCTTCGGTGGTGCCGTGCGGGGTGGTGGCCCGGAGAGCCCGAGGCTACCCCCGGGGTCCTGGGCCCGCGGGTCGCTCGGGGATGAGCCGGGCCACGTCTGACACCCCAACGCCGCAGGCCGGGGCAGGGTTCCCGCCCCGGCCGCGCGCCCCGCCGGCGGGGGGCGTGTGATGTCACCGGCGACGCCCCGCACCCCGCCGGTGGCGCCCCGCCGGGGTGAGGAGGCGACCGTGCGGAGCACGCAGGACCCGACCGTGCGGGGGGTGCTCGGTGCGGCCGCCGGCGGGGTGCGCCGCGTGCCGGTGACCACCGGCTACGTCACCGCCCTCGCCGTCGTCGAGACCGCCCTGGCCGTGGCCGGGCCCGCCGCCCGCGAGCGGGTGGCCGAGCAGGTCAGCACCAACCTCGACCACCTGCGGGCCGGGCGGGTCGACACCCTGCTGACCAGCGCGTTCGTCACCGACCACGGCCGTGCGCCGGTGTGGCTGCCCGGCCTGGCCGCGCTGCTCGCCGCCACCGAGGCGCCCCTGGGCTCGCGCCGCCTGCTCACCGGCCTCGCCGTGGGGCACGTCGGGGCCAGCGCCGCGGTCGCGGGCGGGCTCGCCGTGGGGGTCGCGGCCGGGCTGGTGCCCACGGCCGTGGGCTCAGCCACCGACGTCGGCGTCAGCTACGCGGCGGCCGGGGCGATGGGCGTCGTCACCAGCGCGCTGCCCCGCCCCGCCCGCTGGCCGTGGGCCGCGGCGTGGCTGGCCGTGGCCGGGGAGGGGCTGCGCCAGGAGGCGGACTTCACCGCCGTCGGGCACCTGCTCGCGCTGGGCCTGGGCCTCGCCGTGGCCGCGACCGGCCCCAGGTCCGCCGCCCCGGCGCCCGTCGTCGCCACCCGCGTCGGGGTGCTGGGCTCGGTGCTGCTGGGCGTCGGCGCGGTGTTCGGGGCCGGCCAGCTGGGCTGGGCCAGCCCCCGGTGGTGGGCGGTGCCCGCCGTCGCCGCCGCCGGCGGGGTGCTGGGCAGCCGGCTCGAGCGGCGGGGCCGCCGGGGGCGCGGCGGGAGGACCGGCGCGGCGTGAGGCACCATCGGCGGACGTGACCGCCCCGACACCGGCCGTGCTCGCCCCGCTGCCGCAGGCCGGGCGGGTGTTCACCCGGCACCGCCGCGTCCGCGCCAGCGACGTCGACCCCGCCCGCCGGCTGCGGCTCGACGGCACCGCCCGCTTCCTGCAGGACATCGCCTTCGACGACCTCAACGACGCCGGGTTCGGCCAGGAGCACGCGTTCTGGCTGCTGCGCCGCAGCGTGGTCCGCGTGCTGCGGCCCGCCGTGTTCGACGAGGACGTCCGGCTGCGCTCGTGGTGCTCGGGCTACGCCAGCCGGTGGTGCACGAAGCGGGTGACGATCGACGGCGGAGGCGGGGCGCTGCTGGAGACCGAGGGCTTCTGGGTCAACGTCGACCCGGCCACGGGGATGCCGGCGCCGCTGAGCGAGGACTTCTTCGCCCGGTTCCACCTGCCCGCCGCCGACCACGCGCTGCGCTGGCGGCGGATGCTGGCCCCGCCGGCGGCACCCGACGGCCCGGGGACGCTGCGGGGCGAGCCGTTCCCGATGCGGCACACCGACTTCGACTGGTTCGACCACGTCAACAACGCCGCCTACTGGCACGTCGTCGAGGAGGTGCTGCGCGAGGCCGACGCGGCGCTCGTGGCCGGGCAGCACGAGGCCGTCCTGGAGTACAACGCCGCCATCGGCCGCGGCGAGGCGGTGGAGGTGCTGACCCGGCGCGAGCCCGGCGTGCTGCACCTGTGGTTCCTCGTCGACGGCCGGGTGCGGGCGGCGGCCCGGGTGCGGGCGCTCACGGGGCCGGACGGGGCCGGGCCGGACGCCGGTGCGCCCGCCCTGGGATGATGCCCGCGCCCGTCGCCGCGGCGGGCCCGCGAGCGGCTGGAGGACCCGTCCGATGATCACCACCACGTGGCGCGACACGGTGGCCGTGCTCGAGATGAACCGGCCCGAGCGGCGCAACGCCCTGTCCAGCGAGCTGTGCCGCGCCCTGCTGGCCGGCCTCGACGAGGCCGAGGCGGGGGGCGCCCGGGCCGTGGTGCTCACCGGCGAGGGCAGCAGCTTCTGCGCCGGGGCCGACCTGACCATCCTCGTCGGGGACGACTACCTGCCCCTGCTGGTGGGCATGCTGCGCCGCGTCGCCGACTTCCCCGTGCCCGTGATCGCCGCGGTCAACGGCCCGGCGCTGGGCGCGGGCACCCAGCTCGCCGTGTGCTGCGACCTGCGGGTGGGGGCACCGGACGCGGTGTTCGGCCTGCCCACGGCCAAGCTCGGCGCGGCCGCCGAGGCGTGGACCATCCGCCGGCTGGCCCTGGTGGCCGGGGGCAGCGTGGCGCGGCTGATGACGCTGGCGGGGCGGCGGGTCGACCTCGCGGGCGCCCTGGCGTGCGGGCTCGTCGACGAGGCGGGCGACCTCGACGCCGCGCTGGCCCTGGCCGACGAGGTGGCTCAGCTCGCGCCGCTGAGCCTGCGCTACTCCAAGCGGGTGCTCACCGAGGCCCTCGAGCCGCCTTTCGAGCCGGCCTGGGTCGGCGAGGCCGTGCGCGAGGCGTGGCTGAGCGAGGACTTCGCCGAGGGCAAGGCGGCCATGGCCGAGAAGCGGCCCGCGCGGTTCACCGGCCGCTGAGGGCCCTGTGAACGGGACCTCGCGTCCTGGGTGCAGTAATCACACACGGGCTCACTCGGAGTAGACGGCCGGCTCCAGGGTGCCGATGTAGGGCAGGTCGCGGTAGCGCTCGGCGTAGTCCAGGCCGTAGCCGACGACGAACTCGTCCGGGATGTCGAACCCGACGTGCGCCACGTCGACGTCGATCTTCGAGGCCTCCGGCTTGCGCAGCAGGGTCACCACCCGCAGCGAGGCGGGGCTGCGCGTGGTCAGGTTCTTGACAAGCCAGGACAGCGTCAGCCCGGAGTCGATGATGTCCTCGACGATGAGCACCCGGCGGCCGGCGATGTCGCGGTCGAGGTCCTTGAGGATGCGGACCACCCCGGAGCTGGACGTGCCGCTGCCGTAGGAGCTCACGGCCATGAACTCCAGCTGAACCGGCACGGGCAGTGCGCGGGCCAGGTCGGTCATGAACATGACCGCGCCCTTGAGCACGCCGACCAGGATGAGGTCGTCCTCCGTGCCGGCGGCGTCCTCCTCGGCGGCGATGGCGCGCGCCAGCTCGGCGGTGCGCTCCCGGATCCGGTCCTCGGTGAGCAGGACCGAGGCGATGTCGCCCTCGTACACGGCTGTGCCTCGTCTCAGTCGGGGGCCGGCGCCGCCCGCCCGTCCCGGGCAGGCACCGTGTGCACCCTGCCACCTGCGCGCGCGACCTCCAACCCGCCCGCCAGCCGGACCGCGCCCTGCCCCCGCCAGCGGCCCACCAGCGCGTCGCAGGCCCGCAGCTGCTGGTCGGTCGGGGCGCCCACCCCGTGCCCGGCCAGCCAGCCCCGCAGCACCCGCCGACGCACCGCGGCGGGGTACGCCGCGAGCCCGGCGACGTCGAGCGGGGTGT
>NZ_BAAGQZ010000045.1:0-8081 GCF_054783215.1 Rhodococcus aerolatus
GGTGGCCGTCTCACCTCACGACGCCACGCCCATCAGCGAAGCCGTACACCACGTCCCTGGACGCAACTAGCAGCGGACGCATTCGCAGCCGGTGCGATCGATGCAGCGCAGTTGACTCGGATCACTGCCACGCTGCGTCCTCAGTTGGATGCGGCAGAGGCAGCCGCTCAGAAGGCTGTTGAGGGGATTTCTCCGGCCCTGGTTGGTGACCTGATGGGCGGACAGGCTGAGGCCGTATGGGAGGCATCTAGCGTGATTCAGCGCCGGACCCTGCTGTCAGCCTTGGGAATCACGGTGGTTATCCAGCCCGCGCGAGGCGGTAAGGGCTTTCGTCCTGACGCGATCGAAGTTCGCTGGCAGTAATCACCTGCGCGATTGTCCTGCGCTTGTCTTGTGTTAGTTCTGGCGCTCGGGCTAGGGCAGCCGTCACCCATTCTTCTGTAGTCAATTGAGTAACCTCGTCTATTAGGCATAGTTAGAGCAAACATGCTGTAACCATAGCACAAGGCGTACGCGATTGCCGATCTAGAAGGCATGACTATTTACAACGTTTTGCGCCACCGCGCCACTGTGCAGCGCTACATGGAAACCAACGTAGACGGCATGGTCTCGTATGTCTGGACAACTATTGCCACGGACGTGTCCTGCCTGCTCGACGCGCAGACACCGGCTGCACCTACGCCGACCTACACAGCCACTCAACAGCAAACGGCGGACCGAGCCGGACTGTTGCTGGCAGCACCCACAACGCCCATTAAGGCGGGAGACAGGGTCACCGGCATACGCGGGTTCACTGGCCGGTTCCTGGTCGGTGCCGACCCTGCTCTCATTTCCACGCTGGTCGCGCCCAGCCACTACGAGTTCAGGGTCAGTGAGGTTCCGTGATGGACCTTGTTGACGCTGCTGCGCAGCACTTGTCAGACGCACTGGCTTTGCCTGTCTACCAACGCAATCTTTTGAGACCTGTCACAGATGAGCCGACCGGCCTTGCCGTGGTGGTGCGTGACGGTGGTGTGTGGGGACCCAGCCCGAACAGCATTCAGCGCAAGGTTCTGACGGTGCTGCTGCACGCCGACTGCACACGTGACGCCTCAGGGCTGCCGCTGCGGGCAGATGCAGCACAGCGAGCATGGGCAGCGTGGGACGGCATCGACCTGGTGCTGCACAACAGTGCGGGCACGTGGCGTGCCGTAGTGCAGTCAGTGCGTCAGGCCGCGCCCAGCGAAGTAGAGCAAGGCGAGGACGAGGACCTGACGGCTCTGCTCATTGGACGCTATGAAGTCGCATACTGATACGGATGCACGCCTACTAGCACTATCCCTTGTGGGTGCGGTCATTGACGAGGACACGCACGCAATAGATGCGTTGGCACCATTAGTTGCAGAGCATCCGGCCACAGTCATTCACACGTTAGTTGGTGTGCTCGTGTCCACGTTGACTCTGAACCTTGGTCACGATGGTGCACACGAACAACTAAACAACTGGCGAAGTAGTGCATTGTGCGAGGACTGAACAAGCCGTGCCTAGCCTGTGGTGAGGTGACACCTAATGCAAGTAGGTGCGATGACTGCGAGCAGATCAACACCTATCAGCGTGGCAAGGCAAGGGACCGTAAGACATTCCGAGAGAATGGGTACGACACTGCATGGGACAGGCTCAGTAAGAGAGCACGGAAGAAGCAACCATTTTGTCTTGACTGTGGAACACCGGACAACCTTACTGCCGACCATAAGCCGCAGGCATGGGTGAAAGTCGAGCAGGGTAAGGCACTCGACCTTTCTGACGTAGACGTTGTGTGTAGTCGATGCAATAGCAGGCGTGGAAGTTCCCGGCCTGGCAGCGAGAGGGCACAACGTGAGCAGACACAAGATAACTGGACTCAAAGCAATGATCGCAGAAATGCAACGGGTAGCAACAACCACACCTGACCCTGTGGCGTTGGAAGGTCTCGACACTGCAATGGGCGGACAATTCGCGCAGACGCAAGCAACCGTCAGTGTGCGTACAGGAAAGTTGAAGGCATCCGGCAACTACGTGTCAGGTCTCAGCGATGAGCGAGGCGACGCAAACACGTGGCGCGGACAGATCAACTATGGCAATGAAGAGGCATGGTACGCAGCCATTCATTTTGCAAAAGAAGGCCAAGACCCATTCAGTCAACCTGGTTTTGTTGAAGGTCTACGCACCATTGACGAAGCGATCCTTGACGCGCCTCACCTGCGCGACCATCACGGATAGTAGTGACCCAGGGGGGCAACTGACCCGAACGATCTTTCAGGGTCCGTGCGGTTAGGGCGGGAGCCAGTTACTAATTCGAGTTCAACAGGCCGATATCACCCTCAGTAGCGAAATACTGAGAGGTGAGAAGCCATTACAGCCGGATTAGCACTAAAGCCAGGACCGAAGAAGGCAGTTGATGCCTCCGGCTTGGACCTGTCCGGCCTGTCTGGTCGCAATTACCTGCGAATCGTTAAGTTTGCTAAGACGTATCTGCGTGTTGACAAGGGTCACGGTGCAAATAAGCCGTTCAGGTTCCGCCCGTGGCAGATCGAACTACTAAAGGGTCTGTATCCGGCGAAGGGTGAACGTCCCCGGCAGGGATTGGTTTCCCTGCCGCGAGGCAATGGGAAGAGCACCCTTGCTGCCGTCCTAGCGCTGTACGCGCTGTACGCGGACGAGGAACAGGCACCACAAGTGCTAGTGGTCGCTAGTGATCTGAGACAGGCGTCAATCATTTTCAACACCTGTAGACGCATGATCGAAGCAAGCCCGGAACTGTTGGCACGCACCAAAGTTTTTCAGGACCGTATTCAGGTCCCGTTTAACAACGGTGTGTTGATGCCGCTACCGGCTGACCCTGCCTCGCTACAGGGTTGGGACTACAGCCTGTGTGTTGTGGACGAGTTGCACGTGGTGAGTCGTGAGATTTACGAGTCAATGATTTTGGCTAGCGGAAAGAGACCACAGTCTTTGTGTCTTGCCATTAGCACACCGGCTGCGTCTGAGGATTCCGTGATGTGGGATTTGGTCTCAGACGCCAGGTCCAACCCGCGTGATGATTTCTATTTCCGTGAGTGGACTAGCGACAAGACGCACCCTGTCGATTGTGCTCATTGCTGGGAAGTTGCCAACCCTGCTTTGGACGATTTCCTGAGCCGTACCGCTATGCGCAGTGTGTTGAAGATTTCTCATGAGTCGTCTTTCCGCAGACTCAAATTGGGTCAATGGCTGGACACTGTTGAGGACCAGTGGATCAGTCCGAGCCTGTGGGATGCCGTTGAGCAGCCCGGCAATATCCCTGACGGTGCCGAAGTCGTCTTAGCCCTGGACGGCTCATTCTCTGGTGACAGCACCGTGCTAGTTGCTGTGTCCATCGAGGCTGTGCCGCACGCCGAGATTGTCGCTATCTGGCAGCCGCACTTAGAGCCGGACGGGTACCGCGTGCCCGTGGCGGACGTAGAGCAG
The DNA here is from genome assembly GCF_054783215.1 of Rhodococcus aerolatus. Taxonomy (NCBI): domain Bacteria; kingdom Bacillati; phylum Actinomycetota; class Actinomycetes; order Mycobacteriales; family Nocardiaceae; genus Rhodococcus; species Rhodococcus aerolatus. The sequence continues at coordinate 3,466 of NZ_BAAGQZ010000045.1, forward strand.
GCGATTAGGGACGCCTGTAAGCGTCTCAGTGTCCGCGAAATAGCCTGTGACCCGTACCGGTGGACTCGCACCATGCAGGAATTGCAGGCCGAGCGTTTACCGGTAGTCGAGTTCCCACAGTCAGCAAATCGCATGACACCGGCCACGATCGGCGTCTTTGAGGCTGTCGTGAACGGCGCATTGACGCAGTCCGGTGACGGTGTCCTCCGTGAACACGTACTGAATGCGCGTGTGAAGGAAGACAGCAGGGGCACAAGGCTTGCCAAAGAATCCGATAAAAGTCTTAAGAAGATTGATGCGGCAGTTGCCCTAGTTATGGCGCATAGCCGCGCACAGTATTTTGCCAATAAGCCCATTAGACGATCGAGAGTTGCGGTATTTAGATGAACCTCCTTGAACAGTTGAATTCCGATTTGGACGTTGCTAGTCACGACGTGAGGGTTTGGGAGGACAGGTATTTAGGCAATTCTCCTTTGACGTACCTCAGTCCCGAGTCACGCGAGGCTTTGGGCAACAGGCTGAAAGCACTGTCGGCAAACTTTTGCCGGTTGGCTTGCGATGCACTGGCCGAGCGCATAAAGCCCATTGGGTTCCTGGTCAACGGTGCGCATGATGACGTGCTCTGGGAGCGCTGGCGCGAGTTGGGTTTGGAGGACCAAGCCGCGCAGGCCGTGCTGGACTGCCTCATTTCGGGCCGAGGGTTCCTGTCCGTGTGGGGCAGCGACGGCAAGGCCACCGTGACGGCTGAAAGTCCTCAGCAGTGCTTGTTGAAGCGTGACCCTGTCAGCCGTGAGGTAGTGGCCGGGATTAAGCGTTGGGTCGAGGGTGGCGACGCGTACTGCGTCCTGTATGAGCGAACGAAGATCACGACCTACAAGAGTAAGAGCCATGTAGCGGACGGCTCAGCGATTCCGCCCACCGGCTGGAATGCCATAGGCTCTGTTGCCAATCCGACTGGTGTGGTGCCACTTGTGCAACTGACTAATCGTGGCCGCACAGTGGACGTTAACGGTGTGTCTGAGCAGGCACCTATTGCAGACTTGAATGATGCGCTACAGAAGATTCTCGTGGACGCGATGGTGACGTCAGAGTTTTACGCGCGTCCCCGCCGTTGGGCCACGGGAATTCAGTTGGAAGAGGACCCTGACGGCAACCTCATTGACCCGTTTGAGGGTTCCGAGCGCACGTGGATTAGCGAGAAGGAAGATTCAAAGTTCGGTCAGTTCACTCAGTCGGACCTGTCCTCTTACGACACCCTGATTTCGACCCTGCTAAAGCAAATCGCAGCCTTGTCAGGTTTGCCACAGCATTACTTAGGTCTCAGCGATTTGCCAGAAACAGGGGAGAGCACGAAGGCTAAAGAGGTCGGGCTAGTTGCTCGGGCTGACGCGAAACTTGTGGGCCTAGGTCAATCTTTCGCGCTTGTGGCAAAACTGATGCTGGCAATTGCCAATGATGCGCCAGTGGACTCGTTTAACGTGCAGACAGTGTGGGCGCGTACCGAGACGAGAAGCATTGCGCAGGAATCAGACGCAATCGTGAAACTGACCGGCGGTGACCGTCCGCTACTGCCTGTCAGTGAAGGTCTGGCAGCCCTTGGGTACTCACCTGAGCGGATCACTGAGTTGTTGAGTGCTCTCGCTGCCGAGCAGGCCCAGCGGGCAGCCCTGGCGGCTCTAGACACAGCGGGCACCTTATGACCACGTTGGCCGAGCAGCAGAACCAGGAAGCAGCCGCTACGTCGTCTCAGGTGGCCGCTGTGCTGGCGGCTTACGCCCAGCAGCCGGACGTGAGCGTGCCCGCACTCAGTGCTGCTCTCGCTGCTGCCGTGGTTGCTGGCAAGGCTCGGGCATCCATGCGGGCAGATGTGGCCGTCACGGCATGGGCACGGGAACACGGGCAGCCCGCAGCCGTGCCGTTGGGTGTGCCAGTACCGGCTACAGAGACAGCCCGGCTTGAACAGGCGTTTGAGACGGTTGCTGACCGCGCACTTGACCGGCTCGATGCCGTCGCACCACGTCTCGACCAGATCGCAGCCGTGCTGGACGCAGTGGATGCCGAGTTGGTACAGGTGGAGCAGCGCCAGGCATCCAAGTCGCAACCACGTCCGTCAGTCGTCCGCCAGGCCCGCAACGTGGTCATGGTCGGCACTCGCAAGCCGGCTCAAAAGATCAAAAGTACGAAACCTGAGAGGGCAACGCCTGCAACGTCTGCCCGCGTCGAAGAGAGATTGCGGGCACTGCGTGAGGTCACGGGTGTTGAGAGGGCTAAGAGGGAGCAGGCGGCACGGTTGCTAGCACGTGCAGCCCGTGAGAAGCAGGCCGCACAGACGTCCGCTAAGGCCCCTGAGAAGGCCGTAGAGCCACGAACAGCAGCCAAGGCACCTCAGGGACCAGCTAAACCCAAGGCTGAGCCGAAATCTACTAAGGCGGGCAAGGCAGAGCGCACTACTCGGGCAGACGACCGGGCCAGACGAGAGGCTGAGCGTGCGCGCCTTGCTGAGATTGCTAAGGCAGCACGTGACGCCGACAGGGTCGCAGCCAAGGCGCAGCGCCAGGCCGACAAAGACGCTGAGCGCCAGGCCGCACGGGAGAGGAAAGCCGCGCGGAAGGCTGAGGACAAAGCAACGCGGGCACGGTTGAAGGAACTAGACCGGCTTGACCGTGAGGAAATGAAGGCAGCCGACAAGGCTGTTGACAGGCGTCTCGCTCAGCAAGAGGCAGCAGAACTTGCCTCCGAGATGCTGCCGACCGCGCAACGCTTGGCTGAGTCCGAGGTTCGTCAAACGGGTTTCGAGACGCTGGGTAAGGCTCTGGAAGACAAAGGCGTGACCCGCTTTAAGTGGGTCGCTGAGCCTGGCGCTTGCAAATTTTGTCTAGAGCGCGCAGAGAAAATTTACCGCAAAAGACTTGTCTATCCTCAGCATGTTTCGTGCGGGTGCCACGTTCGAGAGGCAACCGAAGAAGAAGTGAACGCTTACGAGAGAAAGAAGAAAGCAAATGGCTGATAACAACGGATTCACACCGTCAGAGGACCCGGCGGATACAACCACACCGGAGACGTCTGAAAGTCCGGCAGAGGACAACTCAGGGGGCAGTAATGAGCCTGAGACGTTCTCTGCCGACTACGTGAAAGAGTTGAGAGACGAGGCCGCTGCTAATCGTGTCGCTGCCAAGCGCGCAGCGACGTTAGAGACGGCTCTGCGCGACGCTGTGATTTCCAACGTGGCTAAAAGCATCCTGGCGGACCCGACTGACTTGGCTTGGTCTGACGACCTGGCCGATGACGACGGTATGCCCGATCCAGACGCGATCCGACAAGCCGCTACTGCACTGGCCGCCCGCAAGCCTCATTTGGGCCGTGTGTCAGGTGACGCTGGTCAGGGATTCAGGGGAGACGACTCGGGTTCAGTTTCACTGCTGGAACTGCTGAAAGCCTGACCGATATTGTTTGTGGCGTCCCTATGTCGCCAGCGTGTGCTCTGTCGCAAATCGTCCCCGTCGCCCACAAGGTTGCGGGGACGATCTGTCGATACAGGTTTTAAGGGATTAGTCACCCCTAGTTATTCGCTGCACCCTCCGTTCCTCTTCTGGCAGCGAATCGCGTATAATAGAAATGGTAAAACGCCTGTCTCCTGAGGCAACGCCCCCGTGCTTACTGGCATTCGCACGGGGGCACTTTTCTGTTCAAATCGAGTGACAGCCGGCTCGTGTTCTGACGTAAGATATTACTATTAGTTTACCTGACCCTATACTCTTTACCTAAGTCTTTTCACTGTACCTTGAATATGTAACAATTATGAGTCTAAAGGCGATATGATGTATGTAGGTCGGAGCCAGTTCGACCCTTAGGAGTTTGGGTTGTCTGATGCATGTTGAAGAAAAGTTTCCAGGCGCGGTCAGAGGTAAGAATCTTCCGCACAAGTACGCCACGGTGTTGCGACACGGGGGAGGGTTCAAGCAATGCAACTGCCGCCCGCCCAAAGACCACGCTTACGGTAGTGACGGCGCTTACAAATGGGGGAAGAACCAGAGTTGCGCGTGCTCGGTGGGCGCGCTGGTTTTGGTAATGGCCTTACGTGGGTGGTCGAAACAGTCGGCAGTTAAGGAATTATTTGACACCTCAAATAAGGGAGCAGCCATGATGCAGGACGCAGGACTAGAACTGTTTGAACGTTGGTGGGCTGACGCTGCTCAAAAGATCGCTGTTGGGTATTTCTTGGAACAGGGACGACCGGAGCGGGCTAGGGACGTGCAGGAACAATCGAAAAAGGTTAGAGCGTTTCGCTGCAACTACACACTAACGATGGAGTTTCTTCGATTCGTGGACGCTCACCCGGGCTTGGGGCTTAACGAAATTAAGCGAGACATTCACTGGCGGTGGCGGGGCAACGTTGAGCAATACCGCAATTTCTGCCGCGATATGGGCTACCTAACAGTTAAGTCAGGGGCGGGGCGCAAACACACGTACACAGTTATTGCTTGGCCCGAAAAGCCTGCTGAGCGTCCGGCTAAGAAGATGACGATTGATGAGTTGCGCAACGTTGTCGGCTCTTCCCAGATGAGGGTGTAGGTCGGTCGGGCGCGTCGGTCCGCAGATAGACGTCGAGGTCTCCC